>NZ_JAOS01000042.1:0-132266 GCF_000523975.1 Mycobacterium sp. MAC_080597_8934
GCGAGGTCAGCCGGATCTGCAAAGACCTCGACACCGAGGTCGCGGCCTTCCGGGACCGGCCGTTGGGTGATCAGCGCTTTCCGTATGTCTTCCTCGACGCCACCTACTGCAAGGCCCGGGTGAATCATCGGGTGGTGTCGCAGGCGGTGGTCATCGCCACCGGGGTGGCCGCTGACGGGCGCCGCGAGGTACTGGGCTTTGAGGTCGGAGACTCCGAGGACGGGGCGTTCTGGACCGCGTTTTTGCGGTCGTTGAAATCCCGCGGTCTGGCCGGAGTCCAACTGGTCATCTCCGATGCCCATGCCGGACTGCGCAGTGCCATTGACGCCGTGCTGATCGGGGCCGCCTGGCAGCGGTGTCGAGTGCACTTCCTGCGCAACGTGCTCGCCCAAGTGCCCAAGGGCTCCGCAGAGATGGTCGCCGCCGCGATCCGCACCGTCTTCGCCCAGCCAGACGCCGAGCACGTGCGCGAACAACTCGACACCATCGCCGGCATGCTCGGCCGCCAGTTCCCCAAGGTCGAAACCATGTTGCGCGAGGGCGCCGCCGACATCACCGCCTTCGCCGACTTCCCGGTGGCCCACTGGAAAAGATCTGGTCAACCAACCCACTATCCGTTAACCGCTCTCCGGGACACGGTTCGGGCTGCAGCGTGAGGTTCACGCACAAGCGCTGAGCACGGATGGATGCTGTCTGCATCTCGGTGGGGGAAGGCGGAGCGGCGATGCGGGTACTCAAGAGCGACAGCGGATATGTCCTGGAGGGCGACTGGGACGGGCAGGACGCGGTGAACGCGTTTCTCAACCATTTGGCGGGACGGGGTTCAGCGCGGCCACGGTGCGGCCTACGCATTCGACGTCGCCAATTTGAGCGGTTCCTCGTCCAGCAAGCGGTCGGGCTCGCCGCGGTCGATGCGCCGTTGGTGTTCGACTGGATCGACTGGCAAGGCGTCCGCCGAACGGACCAGCCACACGGCGGTCACCGCTCGTCGACCCGCCGGCAGCTTCGACGGTGAACCGCCGGGTCGCGGCAGTGCGCGCGTTATTCGAGTATCTGGTGATGACCGGTGTCTGCACCGACAATCCGGTGCCGTCGCCGCGGCGGGACAGGGCTGCGCCAGTCGCAGCGGGGTTGCTCGGTCATCTGGGTCCCGGCGTGCACGCAGTGGCGGTAGGTTGGTGCGTCAGCCGCAGCGTCTTCCGGAATCGTTGTCCACCAACGATGTCGACGCGTTCCTGGCGACACTGGCAACGCACGGACACCGGCGATGGTGCTGGTGATGCTACTCGGAGGCTGCGTTCGGCCGAGGCGCGTGGCCTGCTGCTCGCCGACGTCGATATGGCCCGGCGCCGGCTTCGGGTGATCGGCAAGGCGGCAAGGAACGTCATGTCCCGGTCGATGCGGCGTTCTTCACCGAGCTCGCCGCCTACCTGCGATGGAGCGGCCGCCGTTGGCGACGCCGCAGTGCTTCGTAGTGCTGCGCGGCCCGACGACCGGTGCACCGGTCAGCGAGGCCGGGCTGCGCAGCCTGTTCCGTCGGCACCGGGAGACCTCTGGCGCCACAAGAGTCCGCCCGCACCGTTTACGGCATACCTACGGCACCGAATTGTCGGCGGCCGGAATCGATCTGCTGGCGTTGCGGGCGTTGATGGGGCATGTCTCGCCGGAGACCACGGCCCGCTACGTGCATTTGTCGATCGAGCAGCTCGCCGCCGAATACGGTGCTGCTCGTGCGACGTTGGCCGGAGCCCGGCAGTGACCACGGTGTTGGTCGGCCAACCCGTAGGCGCCGACGAGGTGGTGGCGGATTATCTCGACCACGTCGCCACCCTGGGTTTGAGCGGGCGGGCGGTACGCGACCGGATTCGGATCGCTCGCGACTTCACCGCACGCCACCGCGACCTGCACGCCTGGATGACGCTGCCGGCAGCCGAGCGGATCGCCGAGATACGGGACACCGGGGCGTGGCCGCTGATCTGTCACACGATCGGCACCGGCCGGTTACGGCTGGACGTCGAGCTGGCCGCGGTCAAACAGTTGACCGGGCTGGGCCGCGCAGTGGAGGACCGGGATCCGAGCGGATTCGCCGCGTTGCGGAATGCGGGAATTCGGTTGGGCTGGAGGAGTTCCTGGGTCGAGACGGTCCTCGGCGAATGTCTGGCGGTAGTGCTGGCACACCACGGCGGAATGGTCGCCGACCTGACCGGCGACGCGCTCGACGACTTCGACGCCGCGCTGTCACGTACCGTGGTGCCGCCATCGTCGCGGCGGGCATACAGGGGGCGGCTGGCCAGCCTGCGGCAGCTGTTGTTCGAGACCGCGGTCATCGACACCGCGCCGAAACGCCGGCGGTGGGCCCGTAGCCTCGAGCAGCGCTTCACCGAGGTGGAGATGCCCGACCCGATCCGTCAGACGTTGCTGCGCTACATCGGCGTGCGCGCGGCGGTGCTGCGGCCCAAATCGGTCGAGTCGCTGATCAACGACCTGCTGCCCTTCGCCGAATACCTCACCGCTCACCATCCCGACGTCATCAGCCTGCGTGAACTCGACCGGAGCTGCATCGAGGGCTACCTGAAATGGAATCGCACCCGGGGCTGGCGTGGTCAGCGCGCCGCCGCGGGCGCCGGGCGCACCGTCTCGGCCGCGGTGGCCCAGTCGGCAGTGCTCAGTCTGCGCAACCTGCTCGACGACATCACCGCCTGGGGCTGGGCGCAGGCCCCACCACGGCGGTTGGTATTCGCCGCCGACGTCCCCAAACTCGACCAGCCGTTGCCACGCGCGCTAGCACCCGATGTGGACGCGGCAGTGATGAACGCCGTTGCCCACCTGCAGGATCCGTTCGCCCGCATCGGCCTGACCGTGCTGCGTGGTGCCGGCCTGCGGGCGGGGGAACTGCTCGACCTCGAACTGGGCAGCATCATCGACTACGGACCGGCCGGAACCTGGCTGAAGGTGCCACTGGGCAAGCTCGCCACCGAACGCATGGTCCCGCTCTCCGCCGCGACCCTCGCCGCGCTCGACGAGTGGGTCGCCCTCCGCGGCACGCACCGGCCGCTGCCGCACCCACGCACCGGCGTGCTCACCGACTTTCTGTTCACCCGGCACGGACGCCGCCTGGGCTACACCCGGCTGCGCAACGGGCTGCTCACCGCCGCTGAATCCGCCGGGTTGCACCGTCCCGACGGCGGCGTCCTGATGGTCACTCCACATCAGTTGCGCCACACCTGGGCCACCGAACTCGCCAACGCCGGGATGAGTCTGCAGGCCTTGATGTCCTTACTCGGGCACGTCACTCCACAAATGACGATCCGCTACGCCACCCTGGCCTCGCCCACCCTGCGCGCGGCCTACGACGAAGCGATGGGCAAGATGCGCCGCCAGTTCACCCTCACCCCGGTCGGCAAACCGATCCTGCCCGACAAGGTCGGCTGGCTGCACAGTGAAATGCTGAAAACCCGCGTTGCACACGGATACTGCGCTCGCCACGAATCCGCGGGCGCGTGCCCTTATGCCAACATCTGCGAAACCTGCGACAACTACGTCACCGCCCCCGAATTCCGCGACACGCTCACCGACCAACTCGCCGACGTCCAGGCCCTCAGAACCGACGCCGAGTGCCGCGGCTGGACCGACGAAGCCGCCCGCCACGACCGCGTCGCCCACGCCCTTACCGACCACCTCCAGCGCCTCGATCGATGAACATCCCACCCCGACGGGTTGACCCGCCCCCGAGGGCCGGATAATGGAGCGATTGAACAAGGAAATCAAACGCCGCACCGACGTCGTCGGCGTGTTCCCCAACCCCGCCGCGCTGTTACGGCTGGCCGGCTCGGTACTCGTTGAGGCCCACGACGAATGGCAGGTCGCCGACAAGCGCTACCTCTCCGAGACCAGCCTCGCTCTGCTCGACGTCAGTGACCAAAGTGCCGAAACCATTGCCCCCACAGCCGCTCTCACGGCATAGTGGCTACCACAGAGCCACACGCGGACACGCGACCGCTCTTACACCACTCCACGGGACGTGACCGATTTTCGCGGCAAACCCGCAGCAGGCGTGCAGGGTTGCGCGTGACATCGGCCCGGCGGCGACAATCATCGGCGAACACTCGGCTCAATGCCGGCTCAGCGTCAGCGTTCCTTTCGTTTGCAACACTTTGCTGGCGGTGATTTTCTCGGTCCTGCGTGCCTCACGTTCGAGGTAGCGCTGCTTGGATTCCTCGAATTTCTCCGACGCATCCTGCAGCTCCTTGACCAGCAGGCCGAGATCGTCGCGCATTCGGGCGGCCTCGCCGGTAAAGTCTTCGCGTTCGAAGATGCGCCATTTCTTGAGCACCGGCATGACCACCTCGTCGAGATGGATCCGTGGGTCATACACACCGCCGACGGCGATGATCACCGCCTTGCGCCGAAACTCCGGCACCGTGAATCCGGGCATCTTGAAATTGCGCAGAATCCGGTGCACCGACTTCATCGCTTGATTCGGTGCGATATCCAGGCCCGCGGCGCTGACGTCCCGGTAGAAGATCATGTGCAGGTTTTCGTCGTGCGACACCCTGGCCATCAACTGCTCGGCGATCGCGTCGTTGCACACTTTGCCGGTGTTGCGGTGCGAGACGCGGGTGGCCAATTCCTGGAATGAGACATACATGACCGAGTCGAACAGGCTCTCGGCGAACATGTCGCCCTGCTGATTCTGGCCGGGGCTGAAGCCCCGGGTCATTTGCTCGAGCCGCAGCAACTCCAATTCCACCGGGTCCACCGATCGAGTGACCACGAGGTAATCGCGCAGCGCGGTGCTGTGCCTGGCCTCCTCCGCGGTCCAGCGGTTCACCCACTGGCCCCACGGGCCGTCCATGCCGAAATTCATGGCGATTTCGCGGTGATACGACGGCAGATTGTCTTCGGTCAGCAGGTTTTGGACGATGGCCACCTGCGCGACGTCGGGCAGCCGGGTCTGGCCGGGCTCCCAATCCTGCCCGCCGCGGGTGTGGAAATTCTTGCCGTCCGACCAGGGCACGTAGTCGTGCGGGTTCCACTCCTTGAACTTCGCCAGGTGCCGGTTGAGCAGCCCCTCCACCACCGGCTCGAGTTCATGCAGCAGCTGCAGGTTAGTCAGGTCCTTGGGCACGGAACCCTCCCGGTTGTCCATCGCGGTCGGCAGCCCGCATGTATCTGTGTCATGCGGTTACATGAAGATGACACGCGGCGGAGGCGACCACCTAGGGCCGAAAGTCCCTTAGCGCCGAACCGTGACCCGGCACACGCCAGGCAGCGGCAGCCCCGGGAAGCTATTGGCGCGCAATGAGATACGGCGCGAGGGTGGACAGCTTCTCGCAGGTCTCCTCGAATTCGCGCTCGGGCGTCGACTCTTCGATGATGCCGGCGCCGGCCCGCAGCCAGGTCTTGCCGTCATGCTCGTAGGCCGCGCGCAACGTCAACGCCGCGTCCAGCGCGCCGTCGGCCGAAACCATCACCACCGCACCCGAATACAGCCCGCGTGGTCCCTCGTCGAGACGCAGGATCGCCTCCACTCCGCCCGCTTTCGGGATGCCCGAGGCGGTGACGGCGGGGAACAGCGCTTCCAGCGCGTCCATCCGGTCGTTGGACGTGCCCAGCCGCCCGCTGACCGTGGAGCCGAGATGCTGGACGCTGCCCCGTTCCCGGACCGTCATGAAGTCGGTGACCACGGCGGTGCCGGGCTCGGCGATCTCGGCCATCTCCTGCAGCGAGCTTCGCACCGAAATCGCGTGCTCGACAATCTCTTTGGAGTTCGACTCCAGGTCGTCACGGGCCTGGCGGTCGTGCAGGGCGCCGCGGCCGAACGCGCGGGTGCCCGCCAGCGGTTCGGTCACCACGACGCCGTCGTGACGCACGGCCGCAACCAGTTCCGGGCTGTAGCCCACCGCGCGAATCCCGCCAAGCCGCAGCAGAAACGACCGCACCGGGGTGTTGTGCCGACGGGCCAGCCGGTAGGTGGAGGGGAAGTCCAGCGCGAAAGGCACTTGGAGACAACGGGAAAGAATCACCTTGTGATAGCGGCCGGCAGCGATCTCCGCGACGGCCGAGGCCACCCGATCGCGATAGTTCGACGGGTCGGTGACGACGTCGACCGCCGAGGCGTCGCGCAGCCCCGGCACCCCGTCGCCGAGCACGCCCAGCACGTCGTCGCGCCGGCCGGTCGACGTCCCGAACAGCTGGATCGCCTCGCGGGTCACCACGACGCGTCCGTTCGGCCAGAACACCCGGGCCAGCGCGGTGCCCGGCGCCAGTCGCTGCTGCAGCCCGTAGCGATAGACGCCGAACTCGAAGGCGATCCAGCCGAAAAGCTGGTCGGTCTCCAGCAGCAGCCGATCGATGGCCTCACCGAGCACCGGCCCCGGCCGGCCCGACCAGTGTTGGCGCTGGGTCACGCCGTCGCGGATCACCCGCAGCTCGTCGCTGTCCAGCTCGATCATGGCGCGCACCCCGGTGGCCAGCACCCATTCACCGCCGCGCTCGTAGAGCAAATACTCTTCCCCGGCACGCTCGGAGAGCACCACGGCCAGCTCGGCGGCCAGGTCCGCCGGGTCGATGTGCACCGGAAGGGGAATCGACGGCGACTCAGAGCCGGCGGAAGTTGTCTCGACGCTGACCTCGGTCACGGTTAGTAAATGTAGCCTAACCTATGTAGCTTTGCGCAACCGATCTCGTCAGCCCGATTCCCGGAAGGGCGGTGATCGTCGTCGCAACGTTTTCCCGCCGTTTACGTGGCGGCCACACACGGTGCGCATCCGGCGGCCACACTCATCCCGGGGTGGTCACCGCCCGTCGGTTCGGAGCAGCCACCGGCCGTGGCCTACAGTCCGGACCTGGCTTCTATTGACTGCACAGTAAATCCACAGCACCTTCACACCAAATGCACGGCGGCGGCGAACCGGCCAATCCGCCCCGATTCCGCCCGGAAATCCGGCCCTGAGCAGCGCTTATGCCGCCCGAAAGGATTCCGTTAAATCTTCCTCACCCGCCGTGTCGTCGAGTGGCGAGGCCAGGGCGGCGGGGATAGGTTCGTCACGGTCGTCGGGACGTTTCGTGGCTGCTCGGCTCGCGGACGGTGCTTCCCCACGATCACGGCTCTGATCAACGGAGGCATCGATGCTGCAAGAGTTCTGGCACAACTTCACCCACAACCTCTTCAAGCCGCTACTGCTGTTCTTCTACTTCGGTTTCCTGATCCCGATTCTCAAGGTGCGGTTCGAATTCCCCTACGTGATCTATCAGGGGTTGACGATGTATCTGCTGCTGGCCATCGGCTGGCACGGCGGCGAGGAACTCGCCCAGGTCAGCGCGTCGAGCGTCGGGGCGATCGTGGGCTTCATGGTGCTCGGGTTCGTGCTGAACTGCGCCATCGGCGGGCTGGCCTACCTGGGGCTGAGCCGGCTGAAATCGCTGCGCAAGGTGGACCGCGCCACCATCGCCGGCTACTACGGGTCGGACTCGGCGGGCACCTTCGCCACCTGCGTGGCGGTCCTGGCGGCGGTGAACATCGCCTTCAACGCCTACATGCCGGTGATGCTGGCCGTGATGGAGATTCCCGGCTGCCTGGTGGCGCTGTACTTCGTGGCGCGACTGCGCCACCGGGGCATGGACTCCGCCGGGTACATGCCCGACGAGGCGGGCTACACGCCGCCGGTCCGGGTCGGGGTCGGTCCCGGCACCGCCGCGCGTCCGCCGCACGGCCAGAGCCTGCAGACCCAGGAGGAGGCGGCCATCGAGCAGGAGCTGGAACTGTCGCTGGAAAAGCTGGAGCATCCGGAGTGGCAGACCGACCCGGGCCCGCTGCGCGGCAAGGGCACAAGGGCGCCGATCTTCTCCCGGGAGCTGTTCCAGGAGGTCTTCCTCAACCCCGGCCTGGTCCTGCTGATGGGCGGCATCATCATCGGCCTGGTCAGCGGGCTGCAAGGCCAGAAGGTCGTCGCCGACGACGACAAGTTCTTCGTGATCGCCTTCCAGGGCGTGCTGTGTCTGTTCCTGCTCGAGATGGGGATGACGGCGTCGCGCAAGTTGAAGGACCTTCGCTCCGCCGGCTGGGGTTTCATCGTCTTCGGCCTGGTGGCCCCGAATGTCTTTGCGACACTGGGCATTTTCGTCGCCTGCAGCTACGCCTCGCTGACCCACACCGACTTCAAGACCGGGACCTACGTGCTGTTCGCGGTGCTTTGCGGTGCGGCGTCCTACATCGCCGTGCCCGCGGTGCAACGCCTGGCGATCCCCGAGGCGAGCCCGACGCTGCCGCTGGCCGCCTCGCTGGGCCTGACGTTCTCCTACAACGTCACGGTGGGGATCCCGCTCTACATCGAGATCGCCCGCCTCGTCGAGCGCTGGTACGGGGTCTGACCGGCGTCACCCCAACAGCGTGCGCACCACGCCGTCGGCCAGCAGCCGCCCGCGCGGCGTGAGCACCAGCCGGTCGCCGTCGCGCACCAACAACCCGTCGGCCACCACGCCCTGGACGCGTTCGCGTTCCGCGGGATTCAACAGATCCACCGGAAGCCCTTGGCGCAGGCGGATTTTCAGTAGCACGTCTTCGGTGTGCAAGGCCTCGGAGCCGAGCTGCTCGAATCCGGCCACCGGCAGCGCCGCGGCGTTGAGCCGTTCGGCATAGGCGTTGGGGTGCTTGACATTCCACCAGCGCGTCGTGCCGACGTAGCCGTGGGCACCGGGACCCGCGCCCCACCACTGACCGCCGTCCCAGTAGCCGAGGTTGTGCCGGCACTGCCCGCCCGGGCGCGACCAGTTGGAGACTTCGTACCAGGACAGACCCGCCTGCGACAGCCGCGCGTCGACCAATTCGTAACGGTGCGCCAGCACGTCGTCGTCGGGCGCCGCCAGCTCACCGCGGCGCACCCTCCGGGCCAGCGCCGTGCCTTCCTCGACCACCAGCGCATAGGCGGACACGTGGTCCACACCGGTTTCGATCGCGGTGTCGAGCGACCACAGCAGGTCCTCGTCGGACTCCCCCGGCGTCCCGTAGATGAGATCGAGGCTGACGTGCTCGAACCCGGCGGCCAGCGCCTCGCGGGCGGCGTCCGCCGACCGGTTCGGCGTGTGAATGCGGTCCAGCACACCCAGCACCCGCGGCGCCACCGACTGCATCCCCAGCGACACCCGGGTGTAACCGGCCGCCCGGATGGCGTCGAAGAACTCCGGCCACGTCGACTCGGGGTTGGCCTCGGTGGTGATCTCCGCGTCGGGCGCCAGGGCGAAGTGCTCGCGCACCATGTCCAGCAGCAGCGCCAGCCGCGCGCCCCCCAGCAGCGAGGGCGTCCCGCCCCCGACGAACACGGTGTTCACCGGTGGTGGCCGCAGCCGCGCGGCGGCCAGTTCCAGTTCCGTGCGCAGCGCCCCCAGCCACGCGTCGGGATTGACCCCGCCCAGCTCGGCGGGTGTGTAGGTGTTGAAATCGCAGTAGCCGCAACGGGTTACGCAAAACGGCACGTGCACATAGAGGCCGAACGGGCGCCCGTCGACCACCCGCACGTCGGGCAGCTCGACCGTTTGCTCGCGAATGGCCATGCCACATGATCCCACGGCGAACGGGCGGCCCGGGCGGTACGGCGAGCCCGCTGCGGCCCGGGTTTTAAATCACCGTGAGCCAAGATTTGACCTGCTCGCACGGCCCGTCGGCGTCCGTGGCACAATGGTTGGCGTGACTGTCGCCCAACCCAGCCCGCACGTGGTGCTCGTGGCGCGACGGCACATCGATCTCAAGCGCGTCTGCAGCTGTATCTGTCTGCCTTGACGTGGTAGACCCAGCCCCCCGCGTCTCCAGCCGGCTGACGGTTCCATGCCGCCCAACAGTGTCGGTGAACTGTGCTGGCCGCGCTGGCGATCTTTTTCCGAGGAGAACGTCCGATGACCACCGCCCGACCCGCGAAGGCCCGTAACGAGGGCCAGTGGGCACTGGGGAATCGTGAGCCGCTGAACCCGAACGAGGAAATGAAACAGGCCGGCGCGCCGCTGGCAGTTCGGGAGCGGATCGAGACCATCTACGCCAAAAACGGCTTCGACAGCATCGACAAGAGCGACCTGCGCGGCCGTTTCCGCTGGTGGGGCCTGTACACCCAGCGCGAGCAGGGCTACGACGGCAGCTGGACCGGCGACGAGAACATCGAAAAGCTCGAGGCCAGGTACTTCATGATGCGGGTGCGCTGCGACGGCGGCGCCATCTCCGCGGCCGCGCTGCGCACGCTGGGCCAGATTTCGGTGGACTTCGCCCGCGACACCGCCGACATCACCGACCGCGAGAACATCCAGTACCACTGGATCGAGGTGGAAAACGTCCCGAGATCTGGCGTCGGCTTGACGCGGTGGGGTTGCGCACCACCGAGGCCTGCGGCGACTGCCCGCGGGTGATCCTGGGGTCGCCGCTGGCGGGTGAGTCGCTCGAGGAGGTCATCGACCCGAGCTGGGCGATCGCCGAGATCGCCCGCCGCTACATCGGTCAGCCCGAATTCGCCGACCTGCCCCGCAAGTACAAGACCGCGATCTCGGGGTTGCAGGACGTCGCCCACGAGGTCAACGACGTCGCGTTCATCGGCGTCAACCATCCCGAGCACGGTCCCGGCCTGGACCTGTGGGTCGGCGGCGGGCTGTCGACCAACCCGATGCTGGCCCAACGGGTCGGCGCCTGGGTTCCGCTGCACGAGGTGCCCGAGGTGTGGGCGGCGGTCACCTCGGTGTTCCGCGACTACGGGTACCGCCGGCTGCGCTCCAAGGCGCGGCTGAAGTTCCTGGTCAAGGACTGGGGCATCGAGAAGTTCCGCGAAGTTCTCGAAACCGAATATCTCAAGCGTCCGCTGATCGACGGTCCGGCCCCCGAGCCGGTCGCGCATCCGATCGATCACGTGGGGGTGCAACGGCTCAAGAACGGGCTCAACGCGGTGGGAGTCGCCCCGATCGCCGGGCGGGTGTCGGGCACCATCCTGCTGGCGGTGGCCGACCTGGCGCAGCAAGCGGGTTGCGACCGGATCCGGTTCACTCCCTATCAGAAGCTGGTGCTGCTCGACATCCCCGACGACAAGCTCGACGAGGTGGTGGCCGGGCTGGAAGCCCTCGGCCTGCAATCGCAACCGTCGCATTGGCGTCGTAACCTGATGGCCTGCAGCGGAATTGAGTTCTGCAAGCTGTCTTTCGCCGAAACACGGGTGCGGGCACAGGGTTTGGTGCCCGAGCTGGAGCGCCGCCTCGCCGATGTCAACCGGCAGCTCGACGTGCCGATCACCATCAACCTCAACGGCTGCCCCAACTCGTGTGCCCGCATCCAGGTCGCCGACATCGGCCTCAAAGGCCAGATGGTCGACGACGGAGAGGGCGGCTCGGTCGAGGGATTCCAGGTGCACCTGGGCGGCAGCTTGGGCCAGGACAGCGGCTTCGGCCGAAAACTGCGCCAGCACAAGGTCACCAGCGACGAGCTCGGCGACTACATCGAGCGGGTGGCACGCAACTTCTTGAAATATCGCGGCGAAGGTGAACGTTTCGCCCAGTGGGCCATGAGGGCAGACGAGGACGATTTGCGATGACCGAACGAACGACCAAACTTCCAGAGGCCGAACTGCGTGAACTAGCCGCCCGCGGCGCCGCCGAGCTCGAAGGCGCCAGCGCCAGCGACGTGTTGCGTTGGACCGACGAAACATTCGGCGGCGTCAACGGGCCACGCGGATGGGCCACCTGCAACTACGTGGTGGCCTCGAGCATGCAGGAAGCGGTGTTGATCGACCTGGCCGCCAAGGTCCGCCCCGGTGTGCCGGTGGTCTTCCTGGACACCGGCTACCACTTCGCCGAGACCATCGGGACCCGGGATGCGATCGAATCCGTCTACGACATCCGGGTGCTCAACGTCACTCCCGAGCACAGCGTCGCCGAGCAGGACAAACTGCTGGGCAAGGACCTGTTCGCGCGCGACCCCGGCGAATGCTGCCGGCTGCGCAAGGTCGCCCCGCTGGGCAAGACGCTGCGCGGATACTCGGCCTGGGTGACCGGCCTGCGCCGCTCGGAGGCCGCGACACGGGCCAACGCGCCGGTGATCGGCTTCGACGAGGGCTTCAAGCTGGTCAAGGTCAACCCCATGGCCACCTGGACCGACGAGGACGTGCAGAACTACATCGACGAGCACAACGTGCTGGTCAATCCGCTTATCTACGAAGGCTATTCGTCGATCGGCTGCGCCCCCTGCACGGCCAAGCCGCTGGCCGGCGCCGACCCGCGCAGCGGGCGCTGGCAGGGCCTGGCCAAGACGGAATGCGGGCTGCACGCCTCGTAAAGCCTTCGGCGCCAACCTGTTTGGCTGTCGCGCTGAAGAGCGTTCCTTACGCCGACGTCAGGGTGGCCTCGTCGGCGCCGTCGCGGGAGACCGCGGGCACCGTCGTCGCACCGGCAGTGATCGGCGGAACCCGGGTGGCCCGCACGTAGACGGTGTCGCCCTCGCGCAGGGCCAGCGCCTCGGCGTCACCGCGGGTGATCTGCGCCGTGAAGGGCCCGCCGGTGGCCGCGCTGGTCAACTCGACCCGCACCTCGAAACCCAGCTTGACCACCCGGTCGACGATGGCCCGGGCCACACCCGTCGACTCGGCTGTGCCGTCCTCGGCCGCCACCGCCATCTCGGGAGTGCGGCCCACCCGGATGTCGTGCGGTCGCACCAAAGTGCCGTTGAGCGTGGACACCGCACCCAGAAACGACATCACGAACGCGTTCGTCGGCGCGTCGTACACCTCGGTCGGGGATCCGATCTGCTCGATGCGGCCCTGGTTGAGCACCGCGATCCGATCGGCGACATCCAGCGCCTCGGCCTGGTCGTGGGTGACCAGCACCGTGGTCACGTGCACCTCGTCGTGCAACCGGCGCAGCCAGGCGCGCAGGTCCTCGCGCACCTTGGCGTCCAGCGCGCCGAACGGCTCGTCGAGCAGCAGCACCTGCGGGTCGACGGCCAGCGCCCGCGCCAGCGCCATCCGCTGCCGTTGCCCACCGGACAACTGGTTGGGGTAGCGGCCCTGAAAACCGCTCAGCCCCACCACTTCCAGCAGATTGTCCACCTTGGCCTTGATCTCGGCCTTGGGCCGCTTGCGCACCTTGAGGCCGTAGGCCACGTTGTCGCGGACCGTCAGGTGCTTGAACGCCGCGTAATGCTGGAACACGAAGCCGATGCCGCGGCGCTGCGGCGGCACCCGGGTCACGTCCCGGCCGTAGATGGTCACCGTCCCGGTGTCGGGCTGGTCCAGGCCGGCGATGGTGCGCAGCAGCGTCGATTTGCCCGATCCGCTGGGACCCAACAAGGCCGTCAGCGAACCGGTCGGCACCACGAAGTCCACGTGGTCCAGTGCGACGAAGTCGCCGTAGCGTTTGTAGGCGTCGCGCACAGTGATGGCGATGTCGCCGCGGTCGGTACCGGCGTCGGTCACGTCATGCCTCCTCGTCAGGCCTGCCGGGCCGCGCGGCCGCGGCGGGCATCGAGAACCACCTGGAAAACCAGCACCAGCACGGCAACCCCCATCAGCAGCGTCGACAACGCGTAGGCGCCGTACTCGGCGCCCCGGTTGTAGCGGTCGGAGACCAGCAGGGTCAGCGTCTGCGACTTCCCCGGCAGGTTCGACGACACCATCAGCACCGCGCCGTATTCCCCCAGGGTACGTGCGATGGTCAACACGATGCCGTAGGTCAGGCCCCACCGGATGGACGGCAGCGTGATCCGCCAAAACGTCTGCCACCAGCCCGAACCCAGGGTGGCCGCCGCCTCCTCCTGGTCGGTCCCCAGCTCGTGCAGCACCGGTTCCACCTCGCGCACCACGAACGGCAGGGTGACGAAGATGCTGGCGAGCACGATGCCGGGCAGACCGAAGATGATCTTGAAGCCGAGGTCCTTTTCGACGAACCCGAGCGCACCGGCCGAACCCCAGAGCACGATCAGCGCCACGCCCACGATGACGGGCGACACCGCGAACGGCAGGTCGATGATCGCCTGCAGCACGCCCTTGCCCCGAAACCTGTTGCGCGCCAGCACCAGTGCGGTGGGGATGCCGAAGAAGACGTTGAGCGGCACCACGATGGCCACCACCAGCAGCGTCAGGTTCAGTGCCGAGATCGCCGCGGGGGTGCTGACCCAGGCATAGAACTGGCCGAACCCGGGCCGGAACGTCCGCCACAGGATCAGGCTCACCGGAATGACGAGCAGCACGAAAATGTAGGCCAGCGCCACGAATCGCAGGCCATAGCGGACCCCGGGCGACGACGTCATGCGGCCAGCTCCTCACGCTTGGCCGCGCGCCCACCGACCACCCGCAGGATCAGCAGCACCACAAAGGAAATCGCCAACAGCACAATCGATATCGCGGCGGCACCGGTCCGGTCGTCGTTCTCGATCAGGGTCCGGATCCACTGCGAGGACACTTCGGTCTTGCCCGGCACCGCACCCCCGATCAGCACCACCGAGCCGAACTCGCCGATCGCGCGTGAAAACGCCAGGCCCGCACCGGACAACACCGCGGGCAGCAACGCGGGCAGCACCACGGAGGTGAAGATCTTCGGGCCGCTGGCGCCCAGCGACGCCGCCGCCTCCTCGGTTTCGCGATCCAGCTCCAGCAGCACCGGCTGGACCGCACGCACCACGAACGGCAGCGTGACGAAGGCCAACGCCACCGCCACACCCGCCGCGGTGTGCTGCAGGTGAAGACCCACCGGGCTGTTGTTGCCGTACAGCGCCAACATCACCAGGCTGGCCACGATGGTGGGCAGCGCGAACGGCAGGTCGATGATCGCGTCGACCAGCCGCTTGCCGGGGAACTCGTCGCGCACCAGCACCCAGGCGATCACCAGGCCGAAGACCAGGTTGAGCACGGTCACCCCGGCCGAGATCGTCAGCGTCACCCGGAACGATTCCAGCGCGGCGTTCGACGTAACCGCCAGCCAGAACACGTGCCATCCGCCGCCGGCGGACTGCCAGGCGATGGCGGCCAGCGGCAACAGCACGATCACCGACAGCCACACCGTGGCCACCCCCACCCGCAGCGCGGTGGTGCCGCGGCCGCGTCCGGGCACCGGCTGGTGTCCGGGGTCGCCGCCGAGTTCGGGCCGGATGGCCAGCGGGTCGGGCGTGATGGCCGTCATCCGGTGGCCTGCGTGTAGATCTTGGTGATGCTGCCGGTGTTCTTGTCGAACAGCTGCGGGTCCGCGGCGCTCCAGCCGCCCAGATCGGCGATGGTCCACAGCTTCGCCGGCACCGGATACTGGTCGCGGAAGTCGGCGGCGACGGCCGGGTCGACCGGCCGGAAACCGGCTTGCGCCCACACCTTTTGGGCCGCCGCGGTGTACTGGAAGTTCTTGAACGCGACGGCGGCCTGCAGGTGCGGGCTGGTGTTGACCACCGCGACCGGGTTGTCGATCTTGAAGGTCTGCGCCAGATTGAGGTGCTCGACCGGCTTTCCCGCCCGCTCGGTGGCGATGGCCTCGTTCTCGTAGCTGATCAACACGTCACCGCTGCCCTGCACGAAGACGTCGGTGGCCTCGCGCCCCGATCCCGGACGCAACTTGACGTGTTCGGTCACCAACTTCCGGATGAAGTCCACGCCGGCGTCGCCGTGCGCGCCGCCCTCGCTCTTGACGGCGTACGGCGCCAGCAGATTCCACTTGGCCGACCCGGAACTGAGCGGGCTGGGCGTGATCACCTCGACGCCGGGCCGCAACAGGTCGTCCCAATCCTTGATGTGCTTCGGATTGCCCTTGCGCACCACCAGCGTGACCACCGAGCCGAACGGGATCCCCTTGGTGGCGTCGGTGTTCCAGTCCTTGGCGACCTTGCCCGCCTTGACCAGGCGAGCGATGTCGGGTTCGACGGAGAAGTTCACCACGTCGGCGGGTTTGCCGTCCACCACACCGCGGGACTGGTCACCGGAGGCCCCGTAGGAGGTGACCACCTGGATGCCCTTGCCCTCGTCGGAGGCGTTGAACGCCGGAATTATCTTGCTCCATCCGGGTTCTGGGACCGAGTAGGCGACCAGCGTGATGCTGGTGCGCGCGTCGGCCGGCCCGGTGCCGCCGACGGCATCGCTGGCGCCGCCGTGGCATCCGGCCACCACACCGGCGGTGAGAACAAGGGCGAGAACAGGCCGCCAGCGCGCTGCGGTCCTGATGTCCATCGATGGCCTTCCGGTGGGAGAACTTAGCGGATCTCGGTGTCCCGTCTCGGCGGAAAGGCAACTAGAACGTCAGGAGAATTCGAGAACTCCGGAACCAGACCGCACACGGGCTTGGGAGTCAGCGACAACAGTGCATGAAGGCATAGCACCCCGGAATGCCGAACGCCGCACGCATGGCCGGAAGCCTAACAGGAATTGACGGGGCCGCCACCGGACCGCCGCACGGCTGGCCGTTGCGGGGATCGCGTCGGCGCCCTACCGGTGCATCAGATGGGTGACCAGCCAGGTGATGATCACCAGCGCCACCAGGATGGCGAGCACCAGCGTCACGTGCGAGCGAGGCATCCGGGTTATCCGGAGGTCCCGCCGGCCTGGCGGGCGCGGCGCATCAGGGCGATGCCCTTGCCGAGCAGGCCGTCCAGCAACGCCGCCGTCACGTAGGCCACCGCCAGCACGATCGGCATCACCACCATGGCCTGAAGCACGAAGGCCAGCCCGGAAAGCCACAGCTCGTTGCCGTCCCACCAGTTGAGGAACGCGTTCACGGAGCTCACCCTATTGCGCCCGGCGGCCGAAGACCAATGTGTGAAGACGGGCGTGCCGGCCCGCTCCGGCGTCAAAGTCACGGTGAGGGAAAAAGCACGCCGACTTTGCCGCGCGGCCGAAACGTTGGACGAAGGGCCGCCGCGCAGTCGATGATGTCCAGATGGTTCTGCACGCTCAACCCGACGACCAACCGGCCGACACCATGCCCGAGGAACCCTTCCGCGCAGCCCCCGCGATGTCGATGGAGTCGTCGATCGACCTGCGCACACCCGGGCCGCTTGCTCCCAACGCAGCCCTGCGGAACCCGTTTCCCCCGATCGCCGACTACGCATTCCTGTCCGACTGGGAAACCACCTGCCTGATCTCTCCGGCCGGGTCGGTGGAATGGATGTGTGTGCCCCGACCGGACTCCCCGAGCGTGTTCGGGGCGATCCTGGACCGCAGCGCCGGCCATTTCCGGCTGGGACCCTACGGCGTGTCCGTCCCGTCGGCCCGCCGATACCTGCCCGGCAGCCTGATCATGGAAACCACCTGGCAGACCCACACGGGATGGCTGATCGTACGGGACGCGCTGGTCATGGGCCCCTGGCACGACCTGGAGCGACGCTCGCGCACCCACCGCCGCACCCCGATGGACTGGGACGCCGAGCACATCCTGCTGCGCACGGTGCGCTGCGTCAGCGGCACCGTCGAGCTGATGATGAGCTGCGAGCCGGCGTTCGACTACCACCGCGTCGGCGCCACCTGGGAGTACTCCGCCAACGCCTACGGCGAGGCCATCGCCCGCGCCACCAAGCAGCCCGACGCCCACCCGACGCTGCGGCTCACCACCAACCTGCGCATCGGGCTGGAAGGCCGGGAAGCCCGGGCCCGCACCCGGATGAAAGAGGGCGACGACGTGTTCGTCGCGCTGAGCTGGACCAAGCATCCGCCGCCGCAGACCTACCAGGAAGCCGCCGACAAGATGTGGCAGACCACCGAGTGCTGGCGGCAGTGGATCAACATCGGCAACTTCCCCGACCACCCGTGGCGGGCATACCTGCAGCGCAGCGCGCTCACCCTGAAGGGGTTGACCTACTCCCCCACCGGGGCGCTGCTGGCCGCCAGTACCACCTCGCTACCGGAAACCCCTCAGGGCGAACGCAATTGGGACTACCGCTACGCCTGGGTGCGCGACTCGACCTTCGCGTTGTGGGGCCTGTACACGCTGGGGCTGGACCGCGAGGCCGACGACTTCTTCGCCTTCATCGCCGACGTCTCCGGCGCCAACAACAACGAGCGGCATCCGCTGCAGGTCATGTACGGGGTGGGCGGCGAGCGCAGCCTGGTCGAAGAGGAGCTGCACCACCTGTCCGGCTACGACCACGCCCGGCCGGTGCGCATCGGCAACGGCGCCTACGACCAGGTCCAGCACGACATCTGGGGCTCCATCCTGGACTCGTTCTACCTGCACGCCAAGTCGCGCGAACAGGTTCCCGAGACGTTGTGGCCGGTGCTGAAGAAGCAGGTGGAAGAGGCGATCAAGCACTGGCGGGAGCCGGACCGCGGCATCTGGGAGGTGCGCGGGGAACCGCAGCACTTCACCTCGTCGAAGGTGATGTGCTGGGTGGCGCTGGACCGCGGCGCCAAGCTGGCCGAGCGGCAGGGCGAGAAGAGCTACGCCCAGCAGTGGCGCAACATCGCCGAGGAGATCAAGGCCGACATTTTGGCGCACGGCGTGGACTCCCGCGGAGTGTTCACCCAGCGCTACGGCAGCGACGCGCTGGACGCCTCGCTGCTGTTGGTGGTGCTGACCCGGTTCCTGCCGCCCGACGACCCGCGGGTGCGCAACACCGTGCTGGCGATCGCCGACGAACTCACCCAGGAGGGCCTGGTGCTGCGCTACCGGGTCGAGGAGACCGACGACGGGCTGTCCGGCGAGGAGGGCACCTTTACCATCTGTTCGTTCTGGCTGGTCTCGGCGCTGGTCGAGATCGGTGAGGTGCGGCGCGCCAAGCGGCTGTGTGAGCGGCTGTTGTCCTACGCCAGCCCGCTGCACCTCTACGCCGAGGAGATCGAACCGCGGACCGGTCGCCAGTTGGGCAACTTCCCGCAGGCATTCACCCACCTGGCGCTGATCAACGCGGTGGTGCACGTGATCCGCGCCGAGGAGGAAGCGGACGGCTCCGGGATGTTCCAGCCGGCCAACGCGCCCATGTGAGCCGCACCGGGGTCAGCCCAGCGCGCTGACCCGGTCCATCATCGCGTGCGCGATGTCGAGCGCGCTGGTGTTGAGGTCGGCCGAGCCGGGGTCGGAGGACCGTCGCCCGCCGAAGAACACCACCTCGACCTCGACCAGGCAGTTCGATCGGACACCGAGGGCACGCCCCTGAGGGGTGGGCCGCAGGGCCGGCATGTTGGGCAGCACCGCGGTGGCGGTCTTGGTCGCCGCGACGGTGGTGTCGGTGGCCCGCACGTCGCTGATGACGTTGGTGGTGCTGATCGGGCCGCTCTGTTCGGAGGTCGTCATGCCGTTGCACTGCTGCCATTGCCGGGAGAACTGCGCGAACAGCGCCTGGGCCTGCGCGGCCGACGGCAACGTCACCACGCCCTCCATCACGGTGATCACCTGCGCGGGTTCGCCGTTGTTCCACCAGGATTCGGCCGCGACGTCGCGGACGTCGGCGGCGGGGTAGACGCTCTTCTGCAGCATCGCCGTCACGCCCAGGCAGCCGGTCTGCGACGCCGACCGGCTGCCCCGGTAGAGCTTTTCCGGGCCGCCGACCTGGGCCGGATCCCGGGCGACGAAGGGCTGGTTGAGCATTCGCGACAGGGTCGGGCCGTCGAGCAGCACCTGCTGGACGGTGGCGCCGCTGAGCGGTCGCGGTTTGAGGTTGGGCGCGGGTTTGGCCGTGCCCGACACCACCCCGCCGCAGCCCGCCGCCAGCGCGGCGACCGCCGTGAGCAGCGTCGCCGCCGTGAAAATCCGCATCGCTATTCGTTGCCTTACTTCTTGGATTTGTCGCCCGCGGCGTCGGCGGACAGCGCCGCGACGAACGCCTCCTGCGGCACGTCGACCCGGCCGATGGTCTTCATCCGCTTCTTGCCCTCCTTCTGCTTTTCCAGAAGTTTGCGCTTACGGGTGATGTCACCGCCGTAACACTTGGACAGCACGTCCTTGCGGATGGCCCGAATGTTCTCGCGGGCAATGATTTTCGAGCCGATCGCGGCCTGGACGGGCACCTCGAACTGCTGGCGCGGGATCAGCTCCTTGAGCTTGGTGGTCATCTTGTTGCCGTACGCGAACGCCGCATCCTTGTGCACGATCGCGCTGAACGCGTCGACGGCCTCCCCCTGCAACAGGATGTCCACCTTGACCAGCTGGGCCTCCTGCTCGCCGGCCTCCTCGTAGTCCAGGCTGGCGTAGCCGCGGGTCCGCGACTTCAGCGAGTCGAAGAAGTCGAAGATGATCTCGCCCAACGGCATGGTGTAGCGCAGCTCGACCCGTTCCGGCGACAGGTAATCCATGCCGCCCAGCTCGCCGCGGCGGGACTGGCACAGCTCCATGATGGTGCCGATGAATTCGCTAGGCGCGATGATGGTGGTCTTGACCACCGGCTCGTACACCGTGCGCACCTTGCCCTCGGGCCAGTCCGACGGGTTGGTCACCACGATCTCGGTGCCGTCCTCTTTGATCACCCGGTACACCACGTTGGGCGACGTCGAGATCAGGTCGAGGTCGAACTCGCGCTCCAGGCGCTCGCGGGTGATCTCCATGTGCAGCAAACCCAAAAAGCCGCAGCGGAATCCGAAGCCCAGCGCCACCGACGTCTCCGGTTCGTAGGTGAGCGCGGCGTCGTTGAGCCGCAGCCGGTCCAGCGCGTCGCGCAGATCCGGATAGTCCGAGCCGTCCACCGGATACAGACCCGAATAGACCATCGGCTTGGGTTCGCGGTATCCGGTCAGCGCCTCTTGCGCGCCGTGGCGCGCGCTGGTGACGGTGTCGCCCACTTTGGACTGGCGGACGTCCTTCACCCCGGTGATCAGGTAGCCCACCTCGCCGACGCCCAGGCCGTCGCTGGCCTTCGGCTCGGGTGAGACGATGCCGACTTCGAGCAGTTCGTGGGTGGCGCCGGTGGACATCATCGCAATGCGTTCGCGCGGGGTGATCTTGCCGTCGACCACCCGCACGTAGGTCACCACGCCGCGGTAGATGTCGTAGACCGAGTCGAAGATCATCGCGCGCAGCGGCGCATCGGCCTGCCCCTGCGGCGGCGGCACCTGGCGCACCACCTCGTCGAGCAGCCGCGCCACGCCCTCCCCGGTTTTGCCGGACACCCGCAGCACGTCGTCGGGTTCGCACCCGATGATGTGGGCGAGCTCGCCGGCGTAGCGGTCCGGGTCGGCGGCCGGCAGGTCGATCTTGTTGAGGACCGGGATGATGGTCAGATCGCGGTCCAGCGCCAGGTAGAGGTTGGCCAGCGTCTGGGCTTCGATGCCCTGCGCGGCGTCGACCAGGAGCACGGCACCTTCGCAGGCCTCCAGTGCGCGCGACACCTCGTAGGTGAAGTCGACGTGGCCCGGGGTGTCGATCAGGTGCAGGACAAATTCTTTGCCGGCATCCTCGCCGCCGGAGACCTGCCAGGGCAGCCGCACGTTCTGCGCCTTGATGGTGATGCCGCGCTCCCGCTCGATGTCCATCCGGTCCAGGTACTGGGCGCGCATCGACCGCTCGTCGACGACACCGGTGAGCTGCAGCATCCGGTCGGCCAGCGTCGACTTGCCGTGATCGATGTGGGCGATGATGCAGAAGTTGCGAATCTGCGCCGGCGCGGTGAAGGTCTTGTCGGCGAAACTGCTGATGGGTATCTCCTGGTCCGGGCCTGCTAGACGGCGGTTCGCAAGTGTGTCCAGCGTATCGGCGCGGCCGGACTGCGGCACAATCGGCGCGTCTATGCTGCGAATATGGCGTCCGCCCGGAAGTCGCAGTGGAAGGCGTTTCAGCGGTTCGCGGAGAACCTGGTTTTCGATCGCGCGCCGCGGCTGGTGCGGCATGTGCAGAACTCGCAGACCGTTCTGCGCGAGCTGCAGCAGGCCGTGAAGATCACCGCGAACGTCATCGCCGCCGCCGCACCCCCGCCGCCGGACACCGCCGTGTTGGGCCGGCCGGTGACCCGCAGCAGCCTGCCCACCGCGCAGCGGGCCCGCAAGCTGGTGTACGCGCCCAAACTGGACGGCCGGGCCGATCCCGGCGAGATCGTGTGGACCTGGGTGGTTTACGAGGACGATCCCAGCCGCGGCAAGGACCGGCCCGTCCTGGTGGTGGGACGCGACCGCAGCACCCTGCTGGGGTTGATGGTGTCCAGCCAGGAGCGTCATGCCGCCGATCCGGAATGGGTCGGAATCGGTTCCGGCAGTTGGGATTACGAGGGCAGGCCGAGCTGGGTCCGGCTGGACCGGGTGCTGGTGGTGCCCGAAGAGGGCATCCGCCGCGAGGGGGCCATCCTGGATCGGGAGGTCTTCGACGTGGTGGCCGCGCGGCTGCGCGCGCAGTACGCCTGGAGCTAGGTCTGCACGCTCGGCGAACCGGGGGCGATCAGCCCTGCGTGATGTAGGACTGCAGCTGCTGCTGTTCGGCCTCGAGTTCTTCCATCCGGGTCTTGACCACGTCGCCGATGCTGACGATGCCGATCAGCTTCTTGCCGTCCAGCACTGGCACGTGCCGCACCCGGTTGCGCGTCATCAGCACGCTGATCTCGTCGACGGTGTCGGTCTTGGTGCAGGTGGCCAGCGTGGTGGTCATGATCTTGGACACCGGGCGGGACAGCACGCTGGCGCCGTGAACGTGTAACTGGCGCACGACGTCGCGCTCCGACACAATGCCCAGCACACCCTCGGCGCCGCCCACCACCATGGCGCCGATGTTCTGTTCGGTCAGGCCGGCGATCAGCTCACGAACCGTGGCGTCGGGATTGATGGTGACCACCGCCGCGCCCTTGTTCCGCAACACGTCCGCAATCCGCATCGAGGCCTCCAGCCGGGTTTGTGAGCCGCTTCACACCAGGCTACGGCGAACTCGCGCGGCGCAAAAGCCACCAGGAGAACCTGCAAACAGATCGTGTCCAAGCTCCAGGCCCTGCAAGATAGGCGCCATGATCGAGGTCACCCTGCTGGGCACCGGAAGCCCGATCCCCGACCCCAACCGCGCCGGGCCGTCGACCCTGGTGCGCGCCGGCGGGCAGGTGTTCCTGGTCGACTGCGGACGCGGGGTGCTGCAGCGCGCCGCGGCGGTGGGGGTGGGCGCGGCCGGATTGTCGGCGCTGCTGCTCACCCACCTGCACAGCGACCACGTCGGCGACCTGGGCGACGTCCTGATCACGCGGTGGGTCAGCACCTTCACCCCCGACCCGGTGCCGCTGCCCATCATCGGGCCGCCCGGCACGGCCGAGCTGGTGGCGGCGACGCTGAACGCGCTGCGGCACGACATCGGTTACCGGATCGCCCATCACGCTGATCTCAACGCGCCCCCGGCGGTGGACGTGCGCGAGCACACCGACGGCCCGGTGTGGGACCGCGACGGCGTGTCGATCCGGGTGGCCCCCACCGACCACCGGCCGGTGGCCCCGACCATCGGGTTCCGCGTCGACTACCAGGGCGCGTCGGTGGTGCTGGCCGGCGACACCGTGCCGTGCGCCGGGCTCGACGAGCTGGCGGCCGGCGCCGGCGCGCTGGTGCACACCGTGATCCGCAAGGACATCGTGGCCACCATCCCGCAGCAGCGGCTGCAGGACATCTGCGACTACCACTCCTCGGTCGAGGAGGCCGCGGCGACCGCGGCCCGCGCCGGGGTGGGCACCCTCGTCATGACGCACTACGTGCCCGCGCTGGTGGCGGGCCAGGAAGAACAGTGGCGGGCGCTGGCGGCCCGCGAGTTCGCCGGACGCGTCGAACTCGGCGACGACCTGCACCGGGTTCAGGTCGACGCGCCCTCCTGAGCTCGACCGCCCCGGTCACCATAACCCTTGTCCTGCAAAGCAATTCCCGCGGCCAGCAGCCAGGCCAGCGCCGCCACCCGCGCGACCGGCAAGATCACGCCCAGCGCGGGCCAGATCAGCACCGCGGTCGCCGACCCGGCGAGTGCGGCCGTGGCCAGACCGGCCCGCGCGACGGGCCGGGGCAGCACCCCCCCGGGTCAGGCCGGGCACCGCCATCGCGGCGACCAACACGCCCAGCGCCACGATGTGCCCCGGCCCGCCGGTGAGAAACACCAGCAGGTACAGCGCCGCCACCACCGCCGTGTCCGCGGTGACCGCCGGCCGGGACAGCGTCCAGCCGAGCAATCCGGCCAGGGCGAGCAATCCGGCCGCCAGGGTTCCGCCGGTGAGCGTGATCGCGGCGGTCGTCGGGCCGGCCCCGAGGCGGCGCAACCGGGCGGCGGCCGTCGCCGCGTAGAGCGCCAGCGGGACCGACGACGCGAACGTCGCGACGGCGATCACCCGCACGGCATCCGGCTGGGCGCGAACATAGGCCGCCACCGCGGCCACCGGGCCGTACGGCAGCGGCATGACGCCGCCCATCCCGACCCCGAGGGCGAGCCCGCCGGCCAGCAGGCCGACGCAGAGCAGGGACAGCAGCGGCAACCCGGAGGCGCGGCGCGCGGTGTCGTCCATGCGTTTCTCCTGATCGCCGCCGGCTCCTCCGTTGGTCAGGCGAGCCGGGTCACCTCGACGATCACGTCGAGGTCGGTGGCGCCCTCCCCCGAATAGATGCCCTTGAGCGGGGAGACATCGGCGTAGTCGCGGCCCGCGCCCACCCCGACGTACTGCTCGGTGATCTCGGCGTCGTTGGTGGGGTCGTAGCTCCACCACGCGCCCGTCCACGCCTCGATCCAGGCGTGACTGCGCCCGTCCACGGTGTCGCCGACCACGGCGTCGCGTTTGGGATGCAAGTAACCCGACACGTAGTGCGACGGAATTCCCATGCTGCGCAACAACATCAACGACAGGTGCACGAAGTCCTGGCAGACTCCCCTGCCCTCCTTCAGCGCGTCCAGCCCGGACGAGTGCACGCTGGTGGTGCCGGGCAGGTATTCGAGCTCGCCGCGCACCCAATTACCCACGGCGACAACGGCTTCGGCCGGGTCATGCGCTTTGGCGATCTTCTTGGCGACCGACGCTACCCGCTTGCTGGCGGGGACGTGCCCGGTGGGGCGCAGCAGCTCGTCAAAGCGGTCGATCACCGCCTCCGAGTGCAGATCACCCCAGCCCAGCTCGGTCGCCGGCCGTTCGGCCCGCTCGGTCTCGACGACCGACGAGGACATCACCGTGAGGTCGGTGTGCGGCGCGTGCAGGTCGAACGCGGTGACCGCGGTCCCCCAGTAGTCGATGTAGCGGTAGGACCGGGTCGCCGGGATGGTCTCGACGCGGTTGAGGATGACGTTCTGCCGATTGTTCGACCGCGGGGTCAGCCGGGCTTCGTTGTAAGACGCCGTCACCGGCGACTGGTAGGCGTACCCCGTGGTGTGCACCACCCGCAGCCGCCACATCAGCCGTCCCCTTTGCGGCTGACCAGCCGGGCGCGCTGGCTGGCGTCCGACCAGGCCACCCACGGGGTGACGTGAAAGTACTGCAGCGCCAACGCGTCTGAAACGTCGCGGCAGGTTCGCTGCAGTCCCGCCAACCGGGACTCCAGCGACTCCAGCAGCACACCGGGCTGGACGAACTCCAGTTCGCTGCGGGCCTGCCCGAGCAACCGTTGCGCCTCGGCCGTGGCCCCGACCCGGCTCTGCCGGTTGTGCATCAGTTCGTCGAGGTTGTGTTCGGCCAGCCGCAGCGAGTAGAACACCGAGCGGGGAAACAGCCTGTCCAGCAACATGAATTCGACCACCCGGCCGGCGTCGAGCACGCCGCGGTAGGTGCGCAGGTAGGTGTCGTGCGCGCCGGCCGAGCGCAGCAGCGTCACCCACGCCGGCGACGAGGCGCTGTCGCCGACCCGGGACAGCAGCAGCCGCACCGTCATATCGACCCGCTCGATCGCCCGGCCCAGCACCATGAACCGGTACCCGTCGTCGCGGGACAACGTCGAGTCGGCCAACCCGGCGAACATCGCCGCCCGTCGTTCGATGAACGACAGAAAATCATGCGGCCCAAGGCGTTTGGCGGCTCGTTCCCGTTCCGGCAGGGCGTGGTAGGTGGTGTTGAGGCACTCCCAGATCTCGCTGGACGTCACCTCCCGCGCCGATTTGGCGTTCTCCCGCGCGGCGGTGACGGCGTCCACGATCGAGCAGCCGCCCTGGGCGCCGGTGCTGTAGGCCACCAGGTCGGTCAGCGACCACACGTCCAGGTCGTGGTCCGGCGGGTCGATGCCGAGCACCCGCAGCAGCACCCGGGACGCCTGGTCCGGGTCGACGCTGGAGTCTTCCAGCAGTTGGTGCAGGGCGACGTCCAGGATCCGCGCGGTGTCGTCGGCGCGCTCGACGTAGCGGCCGATCCAGTAGAGCGCCTCGGCGTTGCGTGCCAGCATCAGCGCCCCGCCCGTTGCTGCTGCTGTTGCTCGAGCTGCTCGCGCTGGGGCGGCCCGGTGGGTTGCGGCTGCTGGGCCATCGACCGCGGCGCATCGTCCACCAGCGGGTCGGGCATCGCCGTCGGCAACGAGCGCACCACCTCGGCGGCACCGAGTTCATGGTCGCCGGACGACGCGCGCGAGGCCAGCACCCAGGTGTCCTTGGAGCCGCCGCCCTGGCTGGAGTTGACCACCCGCGAACCCTCGACCAGGGCCACCCGGGTCAGCCCGCCCGGCAACACCCACACGTCCTCGCCGTCGTTGACCGCGAACGGCCGCAGGTCGACGTAGCGGGGCGCCAGCGAGCTGCCGACCTGCGTCGGCACCGTGGAGAGCTCCATCATCGGCTGCGCGATCCAGCTGCGCGGGTCGTCGCGGATCTTCTTGGCGACGGCGGCCAGCTCCTTGTCGGAGGCTTCCGGGCCGAACACGATGCCGTAGCCGCCCGACCCCTCGACCGGCTTGAGCACCAGCTCGTCGATGCGGTCGAGCACCTCCTCGCGCTCGTCGTCGAGCCAGCACCGCAGCGTCTCCACGTTGGCCAGCAGCGGCTTCTCGCCCAGGTAGTACTCGATCATGGTGGGCACGTAGGTGTAGACGAGTTTGTCGTCGCCCACCCCGTTGCCGATCGCGCTGGAGATGACGACGTTGCCGGCGCGGGCGGCGTTGACCAGGCCGGCCACCCCGAGCACCGAGTCGGCGCGGAACTGCAGCGGATCCAGGAACGCGTCGTCGATGCGCCGGTAGATGACGTCGACCTGGCGCTCACCCTCGGTGGTGCGCATGTACACCTGGTTGTCGCGGCAGAACAGGTCGCGGCCCTCGACCAGCTCGACGCCCATCTGGCGGGCCAGCAGCGAATGCTCGAAGTACGCCGAGTTGTAGACGCCCGGGGTGAGCACCACCACGGTGGGGTCGGCCTCGTTGGTGGCCGCCGAGTTGCGCAGCGCCCGCAGCAGATGCGCGGCGTAGTCGTCGACCGCCCGCACCCGGTGGGTGGCGAACAGGTTCGGGAACACCCGCGCCATGGTGCGGCGGTTCTCCATCACGTAGGACACGCCCGACGGCGAACGCAGGTTGTCCTCGAGGACCCGGAAATTGCCCTTCTCGTCGCGGATCAAATCGATGCCGGCGACGTGGATCCGCACCCCGTTGGGCGGGACGATGCCCACCGCCTGGCGGTGGAAGTGCTCGCAGGAGGTGACCAACCGGCGCGGGATCACCCCGTCGTTGAGGATTTCCTGGTCGCCGTAGATGTCGTCGAGGTACATCTCAAGGGCCTTGACCCGCTGGGTGATCCCGCGTTCCAGCCGGGCCCACTCGGCGGCCGAGATGACCCGCGGCACCAGGTCCAGCGGGAAGGGCCGCTCCTGCCCGGACAGCGAGAAGGTGATGCCTTGATCCAGGAAGGCGCGGGACAGCGCTTCGGCGCGAGCCTTCAGCTCCGAGGCGTCCGACGGCGCCAGCTCGGCGTAAATGCCCTTGTAGGGGCCGCGCACGGCGCCCGCGGCGTCGAACATTTCGTCGAAGGCCATGTCGTAGGCGTCCGACGCCACGTTGTAGCCGCCGAATATGCGCTCCGAACGCGCAGCGCGAAAACCCCGCCCGGTGTCCTCAAGCTGGTTCGAAAGACTCACTGTTTAGATGCTGCCTCAAATCGACGTCCCGGCAGCCCACGTCTTCCCGTTTTGGGAGAAAACGTAACTCACTGATAACCTGGGCAGTCGCTGTGGAGATATCCGGCGCCCAAGCAAACGTCTGATCGAAAAGGGAACTCGAGCGTGGCCAACATCAAGTCGCAGCAGAAGCGCAACAAGACCAACGAGCGCGCCCGGCTGCGCAACAAGTCGGTGAAGTCCTCGCTGCGCACCGCCGTCCGCGCGTTCCGCGAGGCCGCCCACGCCGGCGACAAGGAAAAGGCCGCCGAGTTGCTGGTGTCGACCAACCGCAAGCTGGACAAGGCGGCCCGCAAGGGCGTGATCCACAAGAACCAGGCCGCCAACAAGAAGTCGGCGCTGGCCCAGGCGCTCAACAAGCTCTGAGGACCGCCGCTCAGCGATTGCGGCCGCCGGCCAGCTCCGCCACCCTGCGCACCGCGGATTCCAGCGCGTAGTCGGCGTCGGCCACCGCGCCTTTGACGTTCGCGTTGAGCGTCGCCACCACCTTCATCGCCGCCGCCACCGAGTCGCGCGACCAGTACCGGGCCTGCTTCTGCGCCTTCTGCACCCGCCACGGCGGCATCCCCAGCTGGGCCGCCAGCCGGTACGGATCGCCGGACAGCGGGCCGACCCGGCCGATGGTGTGGATCGCTTCGGCCAGCGCGTCGGCCAGCACCACCAACGGCTCGCCGCGCATCATCGCCCAGCGCAGCGCCTCGGCGGCCCCTTCGATGTCGCCGGCGACGGCCTTGTCGGCGATGTCGAAGC
Source organism: Mycobacterium sp. MAC_080597_8934 (assembly GCF_000523975.1). NCBI lineage: Bacteria > Bacillati > Actinomycetota > Actinomycetes > Mycobacteriales > Mycobacteriaceae > Mycobacterium > Mycobacterium sp. MAC_080597_8934. Next base: position 28,676 of record NZ_JAOS01000042.1, read on the forward strand.
CCTTCACCTCGGCCTTGCCGCTGTGATAGCGGCGTACCGCGGCGGCGTCGACCGCCCCGCCGGTGTCGGCGACCAATTGCGAGCAGGCCGAGGCCAACTCCCGCAGATCGGAGCCGACCGCGTCCAGCATCGCGGTCACGGTCTCTTCGTCGGCCTTGACCCGCAGCCGCCGGAACTCCTTGCGGACGAAATCGATGCGTTCGCTCAGTTTGGTGATCCGCGCGCACGGGTGCACCACGGCGCCCAGGGCCTGCAGCTCGGTGGCCAGCGCCTTGGCCCGGCCACCGCCGGAGTGCACCACCACCAACACCACCCCGGCCGGCATCTCGGCGGCCGCCGAAAGGATCACGGCCGCAGCGTCTTTCCCGGCTTCGCCGGCGGCCTCCAGCACGACGATGCGCTCGTCGGCGAACAGCGACGGGCTGAGCAGCTCGGCGAGTTCGTAGGTGCTCACGTCGCCGGCCCGCATCCGGTTGACCGGAACGTCGGCGTCACCGGAGGCGCCGGCGCGTTTGCGTGCCTCGGCCAGCACCTCGGCCACCGCCCGCTCGACCAGCAGTTCCTCGTCCCCGAGGACCAGGTGTAACGGCGAAACCTCGCTCACTCCACGATGGTGTCACGACCGACCGACGACCTCGCGCGGGGATCGGCGCTCGCCGGGTACTACGCCAGCCCGGACAGCACCCAGGCCAGGCCGATCAGCAGCGCCGCGGCGGCCGCGGCGCGGAACCGGCGCCACCGCCACGCCACCACCGCCAGCAGCGTTACGCCGCCGACGATCAGCGTGCCCGCCGTCCCGTCCGGGACGGGCACGGTGGCGCCGGGCAGGCCCGCGGCCCGGTGGGCCACCCCGCCCACCCACCACAACTCGGGGCCGGTGAAACGGATCAGCAGCCGCGCGCCGGCCGGCCAGATCGGGCACAGCGCCGCCGCCGCGGTGCCCAGCACCGTGATCGGTGCGATCACGGCCGCCACCAGCAGATTTGCGGCGGCGGCGACCACGCTGAACCGGCCGGAGATGGCCGCGACCAAAGGCGCGGTCACCAGCTGCGCGGCCCAGGCGACGGCGACCGCATCGGCCAACGGCTTGGCCAGCCCCGGTCCGCCAACCGCCGCGACCAGGCCGGCGCGAGAACGACCAGCGCGGCCGTGGCGAGCACCGACAGCGCGAACCCGACGTCCACCGACAGCTGCGGCGCGACGGCCAACAACACCAGCACCGTGGCGGCCAGGGCCGGAATCGCTTGCCGCCGACGCGAAGTCAGCATGCCCGCCAACGCGATGGCGCCCATCACGGCCGCCCGCAACACGCTTGCCGTCGGCTGCACCACGACGACGAAAGCCACCAGCGCCAGCGCCGCCAGCAGGACCGCCGCCCGCGGGCCGATCAGCCGTGCCGAAAACAGCACGGCCGCACACACGATCGTCACGTTGGCGCCCGACACGGCCATCAGGTGCGTCATGCCGGCCGCCCGGAAGTCCCGGCCAGTTGGGGTGGGCACCGCCGAGGTGTCCCCGAGCACCAGCGCGGGCAGCAGCGCGGCCTGGTCGGCGGGCAGCGTGTCACGCACCGCGGCGGCGAAGCGGCGGCGCACCTCGTGCGCGGCCCGCTGCACGGCACTCGCGCTGCCCAGGGTTGGCCGGCCCGACGCGGTGAGCACCGCGACCGTCAGGTCGCGCCGGGTGGGCCGGCCGATCCGGGCGGTGAACCGCACCGGCTGGCCCACCATCAGCCCGCCGAAATCCGGGCCGCGCGCGAAAACAACGACCCGCCCGGACATTTGGTCGGAACGCAGCTGTTGCAGGGTGGCCCGAAACATCAGCCGGCCCTGGGTCCCGGAGCCCAACGACACCGGGCTCTCGGAGGGGGTGACGGTGACCGGGGCGCTGGCGCCGAAGTCCGCGGCGATCGGGTGGTGATCGACCGCGTCGGCGCGCAGCGCCACGGCGAACCCGAACCCCGCCCCCACCACACCGATCGCCGCCAGCCCGGCGCTGACCGACGACAGCCGCGGCCGGCCGTGCCGGCGCGCCGCACGCCACCGCAGGGCGCCGGCGATCGCGAGCAACCCGACGCAGCACCAGGCGAGCTCCCGGCCGATCGGCCACCAGATTCCGCCGGCCGTCACCGCCCAGCAGGTCAGCGCGGACGGCACCAGCCGCACATCGACGCGGCCCTCGGGCGACGGCCCGCCGGGATGCACAGCGCTCAGACACGGACCAGAGCGCGCAGCTTCTCCAGCCGCGCGGGGCCGATGCCCTCCACGTCGGCGAGCTGCTCGACGCTGGTGAACCTGCCGTTGGTCTGCCGCCACGCCACGATCGCGGCGGCGGTGACCGGCCCGACGCCGGGCAGGGCGTCGAGCTCCTGCACCGTCGCGGTGTTCAGGTCGACCGCGTCGCCGGTCTTCGGCTTGGCCTTGGCCGCCCCGGGACCCGGCGGCGGTTTCGGGGCCGGTGTCGACCCCGCGGCCACCGAACTGCCCAGCACCGGCGGCTGTCCCGGCACCGGGGCCAAGCCCACCACGATCTGCTCGCCGTCGTCCAGCGGCCGGGCCATGTTCAACCCGGCGGTGTCGGCGCCGTTCACCGCGCCGCCGGCCGCCTGCACCGCATCGGCGATCCGCGCCCCCGGCGCCAGCGTGACCAGGCCGGGCGTGTGCACCAGGCCGACCACGCTGACCACCACAGGGCGGTCCGGGCCGCCGCTCGGGCTTGCCGACGAGCGTGGGCTCGCGGTCGACACCTTCTCCACCGGCGGCAGCTTGGCCGACATCACCGGCGCCGGCCGGTCGCGGATCAGCGTGAAAACCGTGACCAGCACGGCCAGCGCCGCCACGATGGCCAACCCGATGGCGCCGGCACGTCCCGGGTCGGCACGAATCCGGGCCACCCAACCCCGGTGCTCCGGCGCGCCGGGAAGCCACCGCGGCAGCAGCGAATTCTGATCGTCATCCGGAAAGTCCTCGCCCGCGATTGGCCCGGGCTCCTCGGGCTGCACCGCGGCATCGGCATCCGGTTCGGCGCGCAGCCGCCGTTGCAGGCGCTCGGCCGGAAGTTCTGTTCGCATGGCCCGACCGTAGGTCCGCCCACCGGCGCGACCGCCCCGCTCCGCGGCGCCGCCGGGCCGAACTGTGGACTAACCCGAGGCTGTGCACAGGGCCCGCACCCGATGGGTCAAGATGGAAGCCGAGCGAACGACCAGGGCGATGGGTCGCCACGTTCACCCCGAATCGACAGGAGGCTGCCATGCAACTGGCGCTCACACCGGAGGAAGCCGCGTTCCGCGACGAGCTTCGCACCATCTACACGACCAAGATTCCCGAGGAGCTGCGCGAGCGGGTGCGCCGGGGATCGGCGGAAGTGAACCGGGACGACATCGTCACCAGCCACAAGATCCTGCACGAGCACGGCCTTGCGGTACCGAACTGGCCGGTGGAGTGGGGCGGCAAGGACTGGACGCCCACCCAGCACCAGATCTGGGCCGACGAGATGCAGCTGGCCTGCGTCCCGGAGCCGTTGAACTTCAACACCAAGATGGTGGGCCCGGTGATCGCCGAATTCGGTTCGGAGGAGGTCAAACAACGCTTCCTGCCCCCGACCGCCAGCCTCGACATCTGGTGGTGCCAGGGATTCTCCGAGCCGGACGCCGGTTCGGACCTGGCGTCGCTGCGCACCACCGCGGTGCGCGACGGCGACCACTACATCGTCAACGGCCAGAAGACCTGGACCACGCTGGGCCAGTACGCCGACTGGATATTCTGCCTGGTGCGCACCGACCCGCAGGCGCCCAAGCGCCAGGCCGGCATCTCGTTCCTGCTCTTCGACATGAGAAGCCCGGGCATCACGCTGCGGCCCATCAAGACGATCGACGGCGGCCACGAGATCAACGAGGTCTTCTTCGAGGACGTCCGGGTGCCCGCCGATCAGCTTGTCGGAGAAGAGAATCAGGGCTGGACATACGCGAAGTTCCTGCTGGGCAACGAACGCACCGGCATCGCCGGAGTGGGCCGCACCAAGGTGCGCCTGGCCGAGGTGAAGAAGCACGCCGCGGCCACCGGGGTGCTCGACGATCCGCTGTTCGCCGCCCGGCTCGCCGAGGCCGAAAACGAGCTGCTGGCACTGGAACTCACGCAGTCGCGGGTGACCACCGACTCGGCAAACGGGCAGCCCAACCCGGCGTCGTCGGTGCTCAAGCTGCGAGGCAGCCAACTGCAGCAGGTGGCCACCGAACTGCTCGTCGAGGTGGCCGGCCCGGATGCGTTGCCGGCCAAGGCCGATGACATCGCCTCCCCGTCCTGGGCGCAATCCAGCGCGCCGCACTACCTGAACTATCGCAAGACGTCGATCTACGGCGGCAGCAGCGAAGTACAGCGCAACATCATCGCGTCCACCATTCTGGGATTGTGAGGCAGCCATGGACTTTCAGTTGAGCGACGAGCAGGCCCTGCTGCGCGACACCACCCGCGATCTGCTGTCGCGCAGTTACGACCCGGAGAGCCGCAACAAGGTCATCGGTTCCGAGCTGGGCTGGAGCCGCGAGGTGTGGAGCCAGCTCGCCGACACCGGGATCCTGGGCCTGGGCTCCGATCCCGACGAGTCGGGCCAGATCGAGATCATGGTGGTGCTCACCGAGATCGGGCGCCGGCTGGCCCCCGAGCCGGTGCTGCACGCCGCGCTGGGACCCGGCGCGCTGATCGCCGCGCTGGGCAGCGCGGCCCAGAAGGAACTGCTGGACGAGGTCGCGGCCGGCCAGCGGCTGCTGGCGTTCGCCCACCTGGAGCCGGGGCAGCGCAAACCGACCGCCGAGGTGGGCACCAAGGCTGCGCGGCAAGGTGATTCGTGGACGCTGAGCGGTCAGAAGAACCCGGTGCTGGCCGGCGACTGCGCCGACACCCTGGTGGTCAGCGCCGCGTTGCCGGACGGCGGCACCGGGCTGTTCCTGGTCGACGCGGGCGCCGTCACCCGGCACCCGTACCGCACCTTCGACGGGCAGCGGGGCGCCCAAATCGATCTGGACGCCACCCCGGCCGAACCGCTGGGCGAGGCGACCGACGCATCGGGCGGCATCGAGGCGGCCATCATCCGCATCCAGTCCGCGTTGTGCTCCGAAGCGCTTGGGGCGATGGAGGAATCGCTGCGCCTGACCACCGACTACCTCAAGACCCGCAAGCAGTTCGGGGTCACCCTGAACAAATTCCAGGCGCTCACCCAGCGCGCCGCCGACATGTACGTCTCGCTGGAATTGGCCCGCAGCATGAGCCTGTATGCGGCGATGTCGATCGCCGACGGCAACATCGACCCGGTCATCGCCTCGCGGGCCAAGCTGCAGATCGGCCGCTCCGGCCGGCACATCGCGCAGGAGTCCATCCAGATGCACGGCGGGATCGGGGTGACCGCGGAGTACCCGATCAGCCACTACGCCGCCCGGCTCACCGCGATCGAGCACACCCTGGGCACCTCGGGTGAGCATCTGCACAACCTGATCGACCACCTCGGCGACTACGACCTGGTCCGCCTCTAACCCCATGGCCGCGCTGTCCGCCGAGGTCGTCGAGTTCCTGTCCGCCGGCACCCGCACCGGGATGCTCGGCTATGTCGCCGCCGACGGCCGGCCGCTGGTCGCGCCGATCTGGTTCGTGGTCGACGACGGCGAGCTGGCCTTCAACACCGGCCGTGGCACAGCGAAAGCCCGTGCGATAGCGCGTGATTCGCGGGTGGTCATCTGCGTCGACGATCCGCATCCGCCCTATTCGTTCGTCCAGGTGCAGGGCGTGGCCGCGGTGAGCGAGGACCCCGCCGAGGTGTTGGACATCGCCACCCGGACCGGCGCGCGGTACATGGGCGCCGACCGGGCCGACGAGTTCGGCCGGCGTAACGCCGTCCCCGGCGAGTTGGTGGTGCGGATTCGGCCGACGAAGGTGAACTCCGCCTTCGACGTCGCCGACTGAACCCCGGCCCGGATCAGCTCGGCTCGGGCGCCGCCTCACGTTCCGGTTCGGCCTCACCGGTGCCGGTTTCCGAGCCCGGATTCGGGTTGGCGGCCACCGCCGCACCGGGCTCCGATTCCGCGTCGGGCAGTTGGCCTGCCAGATACTCGGCCAGCCCACCGATCGTCGGATAGTCGAAGACCGCGGTCGCGTTGATCGTGAACGCGCCACCGAATTGGCTGTGCAACCGGTTGCGGAGTTCGACCGCCATCAGGGAATCCGTGCCCAGGTCCAGGAATCGGCTCGTCGCGGCGGGTGGCTGCGCGAGCCGCAGGAAACCCTGCACCTCGCGCTGCAGGAATTCGGTGATGAAGGCGGCGCGCTGCGCCACCGGGATCTCCTGCAACTGCTTGAGTAATTCGCTGTCCCCACTCGCCTCCCCGACGGCGCTCGGCAGCACGAGATCGAGAATCGGTGGGCGAGCACCGCCCAGCAGCTTCGCCGCCCGCTGCCAGTTGGCCTTGATGACGGTCGCCTGCCCGGTTCCGTTGGCGACGACCTCGGCGAGCGCGGCCAGCGCGGCCGTCGGTTCCAGCGGAATGAGTCCCTGCGCACCGATGTTGGCGCGCGCGGCCTCCGACGACGCCATCCCCCCTTGGGCCCAGGGCCCGAGGTTGACCCCGGTCGCCGGCAAGCCGCGCGCCTGTCGCGCTGCGACCAGCCCGTCGAGCCACGCGTTGGCGGTCGAATAGTTGGCCTGGCCGGGTGAACCGAGCAGGCTGGACACCGAGGACGACACGATGAAGAAGTCGAGATCGTCGGTCTTCGTCGCATGGTCCAGGTAGCTGGCTCCGAATGCCTTGGGCGCCAACGCCACCCGGAAACGCTCCGGGCTCTGCTGGGACAGCAGCGCGTCGTCGAGCACGCCCGCCAGATGCGCCACTCCCGCCAGCGGGGGCAGTTCGGCGCGGATCCGGGCCAGCAGCTGCTCGACCTGCGCGGCGTCACCGACGTCGGCGGCGAAGGTGTGGACGCGGCACCGGTAGCGCTCGGTGATGTCGTCGATGGCCCGCCGCGCCGCGGCGTCGGGTGCACGCCGGCTGGTCAGCACGATCTCGCCGGCGCCGAGCTGGGCCAGATAGGCCGCCAGGTGCAGGCCGATCGCGCCGAGCCCACCGGTGATCAGATAGCTGCGATCACCGCGCGGTTGCAGCGGTTTCGGCATCTGCAGCACGATCTTGCCGATGTGCCTCGCTTGCTGCATGCGGCGAAACGCCGTCCTCGCCTCGGCCAGCGGATAGATCTCGGCGGGCAACGGCCTCCACTCGCCGCTGGCCAGCCCGTCAGACACCTCGGTCAGCAGGGCATGAATGTGCTCCGGCTGTTCCACGCAGGCCCAGTCCAACGCGACGATCTCGTAGGCGATATCGGGGCGGGCCGCCGCCATCTGCTCGCGGGTCCAGATGTCTCGCTTGGCGATCTCGACGAAACGGCCGTGTTGGGCGGTGGCCCGCACGGTCGCCTCGATGAATCCCTCATTGGTCAGGCTGTTGAGCACCACGTCGACGCCGGCGCCGTCGGTGTCGACGAGAATCTGGTCGGCGAAATCGGTGCTGCGCGAATCGTAGACGTATTCCACACCCAGCTTGCGCAGCGTCGCGCGTTTGTAGGTGCTCGCGGTGGCGAACACGGTCGCACCGTGTCGCTGCGCCAGCTGGATGGCGGCCAATCCGACGCCACCGCTTGCCGCATGAATGAGCACGCGGTCACCGGGTTTCAGCTGGGCCCAGTCGAACGCGAGCCGGGCGGTGAGCGCCGCGGCGGGAATGGTCGCGGCATCCACCGCGCTCACGCCGTCGGGAATCGGCGCCAGCAACTGGACCGGCACATTGAACCGGCTGGCGAACGCGCCCTGCATGAAACCGTAGACGCGCGTGCCGACCTCGAGTCCGGTGACGCCGCTGCCCAATTGGGTGACGGTGCCGGCGAAGTCGCCGCCGAGCGGCCCCGGGTCGCCCGGGTAGAGGCCCAGCACGTTGAGCACCTCCCGGAAGTTCAAACCGCCGGCCTCGACACGCACCTGCACACAGCCCTCGGCCGGGGGCGGCGCCTCCTGCTCGATCAGCCGCAGGTTGTCGATCGCGCCGCGTTCGGTGGGGGCAAGGACGTAGTCGGTGCCGCGAGGTACCGCGAGATGACCGCTGCGCGCCCACGGCAGTAACCGGGATGCCAGGAGTTTCCCCTGCCGCACCGCCAGTTCCGGTTCGTCCAGCGGCGCGCCGAGCAGACCGGCCAGCGACCGCACGGCCTGCTCCGACCCGTCGGAATCGACCAGCCTGCACCGCAGCGCCGGTTCCTCGTTGACGATGGTGCGCCCAAGTCCCCACAGCGCCGCCTGCACCGGGTCGACCGGTTCGCCGGACTCGGTCGCCACGCCCCGTTCGGTGACGATCCACAGGCCACCGGGAAGCTTGACCGCCGAGCCATCCGCGTTCTGCAAGGCGTGCACGGCGGTGAGGAGCCCGGCGATCTCGGTTTCCAGCCGCGCCACGGATTCGGCGCTCGACTCCTGTCCACCGGATTGCGTTGCGCGCCAGACGATGCCGGTGACCGGGCCGCCGCGGTCCTCGGCGCACGCCAACAGCTGCCCGAAGGACTCCGGATCGGTGTTGCGGTCGAATGGGATGCAGCCCGGCAGTTGAGCCGCCAGTTCGTCGAAGCCGGCGATCAGCCATGTCCCGCTTGGATTTGCGACACCATCGTTCGACGGCTGGGGTGGAACCTCATGCCAGCCAAGGGTGTACAGCAGCCGGGTGGCATCGCCGCCCAGTCCCCGCAACAACGCCTCGCGGGGCGCGCGCTTGACCGTGAACTCGCGTATCCCACCCAGGTGGCGACCGTCCCGATCGATGAAATCGATGTCGAAGACTTGGGTTTCGCTGTCCAGCGCGCTGGGCCGCCATTTCCCGCGGCAATAGAACCGCCGCGGCATCTTCTCCCGCAGGGACACCTGCCCGTACCGCAACGGCAGCAACAGATCATTGAAGCCCTGCTCGGCGGCGAGAAGGGCGGGAAACGCCGGGAAGACGACTCCGGTGCACAGGTCGAGCAGCACCGGATGCATGGGCTCCGTCCCGAGGTGCTCGGCGAGTTCGTCACCCACGGTGACGTCGCCGACCGCCTCACCGTCGCCCATCCACAGCGACTTCAGCGAGGTGGACCACGTGGTCCCCCACTCCAGTTCGCTTTCGGCGAAGCTGTCGAACAGCAGTTGCGGGCGACTGCGGTCCAACCTCTCGATCACGGCGTCGATGTGGTCCGCCGGGTCGGCCGCCGGCTCGTCCTCGATGCCGGCGACGACGGTGCCATCGGCGTTCAACGACCATTCGGCATCGGGGACGCCGTACGGGCGGCTGTCCACCCGGAAGCTCCAGCCGCCCTCCTGCAGCGGATGCAGACTCAGCTGCACTTCACGAGAAGCCTTGTCGGGCAGGATGATCGGCTCATAGAAGTAGACGTTTTGCACACGTGCCGGCGGCCCGACGGCGGCCAGGGCCATCGCCGCATATGTCGCGCCCGGGACGACAACGGTGCCGTAGATCACGTGATCGGCAAGCCAGGGCTGCGACTTCACCGACAACCTACTGGTGTAGACACAGTCGCCGGAGGCGAGCTCCTTCGCGCTGCCCAGCAGCCCGGATGCCGCGGCGCCCTGTCCATCGATGCCGGCGATGCCGGAAGCCTTGGGCCAGAAGCGCCGCCGCTGGAACGGGTAGGTGGGCAGTTCGAGTTTGCGGCGCGGTCGACGATGCAGCGCGGCGAACTCGGGACGATGACCGCTGACGTATGCCGCGGCCAGCCCTTCGGCGATCTGTCGCCGATCGCCGACGCCCTTGCGCAGGGAAACGATCGCGCGTGGCGCGGCCAGGTGTTCCGGCCAGACCTGCACCGCGGCCCCCGTCAGCACCGGTTGCGGACCGATCTCCATCAACACCGTGCAGCCCAGCGCCGCGACGGTGCGCACGCTTTCGGCGAACTGCACCGGCTGGCGGGAATGCCGCCGCCAATAGCGCGCGTCGAGCGGGGTTTCGGTGGTGAGCACCGTGCCGGTGCGGTTGCAGACCAGCGGCAGCGTGGGTACGGCGAAGTCCAGATGCGCCGCGTACGACTCGAATTCATCGAGCACCGGGTCCAGCAGCTCCGAGTGGAAGGCGTGGCTGGTTTCCAGCCAGCTGCACCGGATCCCGTCACTGGCACCGCGGGCCACAATCTGTTCCAGATCCGCGCCGGGACCCGAGAGCACCGTGTTGGGACCGTTGTAGGCGGCCACCGACACCCGGGGGCAGTCGTTGGCGAGCTCCTCGACGTATTGGGCGTCGGCGAACACCGCCACCATCCGGCCGCCGTCGGGCAGGCCGCCGAACAGCCGGCCGCGCTCGGCCATCAGCCGCGCCCCGTCCTCGAGGCTGAAAACGCCTGCGACACAAGCTGCCGCGTATTGGCCCACGCTGTGCCCCAGCACCACGTCGGGCTCGACACCCCAGGATTGCCAAAGCCTGGCCAGGCCCATCTCGACGGCGAACAACGCGGGCTGCGCAAAAGCGGTATTCCGCAGGGTTTTTCCGGCCTCACCACCGGTGTCCTTGTCGGTCGCGAAGATCACCTCGGTCAACGGACGCGGCAGCAGCCCGTCGACGGCGTCCGCGCAGCGCGTCACCGTTTCGGCGAAAACCGGCTCGGCGTCGAACAACTCGCGCGCCATCCCCGGGTATTGGCTGCCCTGTCCGGTGAACAACCACGCCGTCGTCGGCGGGTCGGTGCACTCGCCGCGCGCCACTCCCGGCCGGGTCCGGTTGTCGGCGAGGTCGGCCAGCGCCTCGCGTGCGCTGCGCACCGAATCCACCACCAGCGCGGCCCGGTGCTCGAAATGCGCACGCCCGGCCCCGACGGTGAAGCACAGATCGCCGATGTCCGCGTCGGGATGAGCGTGCAACCATTCCCCGTACCGCTGCGCCAGCGCCAGCAGCGCCTCCGGTGACCGCGCGGACAGCGGCAGCACGTCGACCGGGCGTGCGTCGGATTCGGCTGCCGGGGTGGCGTCTTGCGTCGTTACCGGTTGCGGCGCCTCCTCGATCAACACGTGTGCGTTGGTGCCGGTGAACCCGAACGAGCTCACCCCGGCTCGCCGCGGCCGGCCGTTGGTCTGCCAGGGAACCGCCTTGTCCACCACCCGCAGTGGCAGCGAGTCCCACGGGATATGCGGCGACGGTGTCTCGAAATGCAGGCTCTGCGGGAGCATTTCGTGCTGCAGCGACAACACGACCTTGATCAGGCCGGCAACCCCGGAGGCCGCCTCGAGGTGGCCGATGTTGGTCTTCACCGATCCGATCAGCAGCGGCCGGTCGGTGTCCCGGGTGGCGCCGTAGACGGCCCCGGCCGCCTGCACTTCGATCGGATCCCCCAGCGCGGTGCCCGTCCCGTGCGCCTCGAGGTAGTCGACGTCGTCGCCGGAGAGGCCGGCGCGGCTCAGTGCCGTGGCGATAAGCCGTTGCTGTGCACCACCATTGGGCACCGTGAGACCGCTGGACGCACCGTCTTGGTTGACCGCGCTGGCCGGGATAACCGCGCACACCCGGTCTCCGTCGCGCACGGCGTCGCTCATCCGCTTGAGCACCAGGATCCCGCAGCCTTCACTGCGCACATAACCGTCGGCGGTGGCATCGAAGGTCTTGCATCGCCCGACGGGTGAAAGCATCCGGGCGCGCGACGCGGCGATGTTGGACACCGGACTCAGCAACACGTTGACACCGCCGGCCAACGCCAAATCGCAGTCACCGGAATGCAATGCCTGGCAGGCCTGATGCACGGCCACCAGCGACGAGCTGCATGCGGTGTCAACGGCCACCGCGGGTCCTTCCAGACCCAGCGCGAAGGCGACCCGGCCGGAGATGGCGTTGAGCGCGTTGCCGGTGATGAAGTGCGGCTCGATCTTGTCCACCGACTCGGCGGACAGCAGATGCGAATACTCGTTGGCGCCGACCCCCACGAAGATGCCGCTTCGGCTGCCGCGCAGCGCGGCCGGGGAATACCCGGCACGCTCCAAGCCCTCCCACACGGTTTCCAGCACCAGCCGCTGCTGCGGGTCGATCCACACCGCTTCGCGCGGCGAGATACCGAAGAACTCCGGATCGAATTCGTCGATTTGGTCCAGGTATCCGCCGAATCGGCTGTACATCTTGCCGGGGGTTTCCGGATCGGGGTCGTAGAACTCGTCGATGTCGAATCGGTCTTCCGGGACTTCCCGGATGGCGTCGACACCGCCGGACAGCAACTCCCAGAAGGCTTCCGGATCAGCGGCGCCGGGGAAACGGCATGCCATCGCGACGATCGCGATCGGCTCGTCCGTGCGGCCGGCCGGCGCCGGGGTGCCCGCCGGCGGTGCGGGTTTGGCGTCCGGCTGCCCGCGCAGGTCGAGCACGTCGCCGAGCAGGTACTCGGCGACATCGGACAGCCGCGGGTAATCCATCGCCAGGGTTGCGGGTATCTGCTTGCCCACGCCTTGCTCGATGTGGCGGCGCAGTTCGATGGCCATCAGCGAATCCATGCCGAGGTCGAAGAATCCGGCGTCCTCGCGGATCTCCGCGGCATCGACGCGCGTCACCTCGGCGACCGCGTTGCGCAGAAATTCCGTCATGAGTTTCCTGCGCTGCTGTACCGGAGCGCCGGCGAGCCGCTCGACCAGCCCCGTCTTCCCGGAAGGCGTTGGTGCCGGGGCGAAATCGGGCACCTCACGGGCCAATTCCGCCAGCAACGACCGCTGCCCCGCTTGCTGGTAGAGCGGCAGGAAGCGGGTCCAGTCGATCCGGGCCACCACCCCCTGCGCGGCGGCGGTCGCCATGACATCGGTCAGACCCGCCAGCGCGTCGGCGGGCGAGAGTGTCTTGATGCCGCGCTGAGCCAGTCGCGCCCGGGCGTTCTCGTCGGCCATGCCCGCCGACCAGGGACCGAAGTTGACGCTGATCCCGTTGACGCCCTGCTCACGCAGCCGCCACGCCAGCCCGTCGAGGAAGGCGTTGGCCGCGCCGTACGCCGTCTGACCCAGACCACCCCATACCGAGGCGATCGAGGACGTGCTGATGAAGAAGTCCAACCGCAGGTCGGCGGCGGCTTCGCTCAAATGCCAAGCGCCCCAGACCTTCCCGGCGAAAACCCGGTCTATTTCGGCGTCTTCGAGGTCGCTCAGCGGGGTGGTGCCGATCTCGCCCGCGGCATGGACTATGCCGGCCACCGGCGGCAGTTCGGCCCGCATGGCGCCGAGCAGCCGCGCAACGTGGTGGGCGTCGGCGACATCGGCCGCGATCACCCGGACTTCGCATCCGTGCTGTTGGCTGAGGGCGTCGATGCGCCGCTGTGCGGCTTCGCCCGGCGCGCGGCGGCCGGTCAGCACCAGGTGCCGGGCGCCCTGCGCAGCCAGGTGGCCGGCGATCTCCAGTCCGATCGAACCCAGCCCGCCGGTCACCAGATACGTTGCGTCGGCACGCAATGTCAGCGCAGCCGCGGCCGGCTGCCCGCTTCGTCGCGTCAGCCGGGGAACGTAGATGTCCGAGCCGCGCAGCGCGATCTGGTCCTCCCCGACGGCCGGGTCGCGCGGTGCCGACGCGACCCTGACCAACCGGGACCATTCCTCGGCGCTGTCCTGCGCCAGGTCGGCCAGCCCGCCCCACAATTGCGGATATTCCAGGGACGCCGCCCGGCCGAATCCCCACAGGCAGCTTTGATCCGGGAACACGGTGTCGGCGTCGGTGACTCGTTGCGCGCCGCGGGTGACCAACCAAATCGGTTGGCGCAGTTCAGCGGCGGCCGCGGCGCGGAAGAGCCGCCGTGTTCCGGCCAGTACCCGGTGCTGCATCCGCAGCAGCGACCGCATCGATGGTGCGGTGCCGGAATCCAGCGCCGCCACCAGCGCGATGCGTAGCGGCGCTTCCTCCGCCGCCGCGGCGCGCAATACGATCTCGAGTCGTTCCTCGTCCGCGTCGGAGGCGGGCAACACGAGAATCCGGTGCTGGTGCCCGCGCGCGGTGATCGCGTCGACCAGCGGCGCGACGGCGTCGTCGTCATCGCCGACGACGAGCCAGGTGGCTTCGGCTTCGGGGCCAGGGACCGTGGACTTCTCCCAGCGGATCTCGTAGCGGTCCTCGGCGATGGACTGACTCTTGCGCTGTTGATTGTGTTGTGCGGCAAGCTTCGTCAGCACATCGAGGGTGTGCTGATCGGCGCTCGCGCCGTCGAGCAACTTCGCGAGTTCGGCGATCCGGCCGTCCTCGAGAAGCCGGACGGCCGTGGTCTGGGTCGAGGTTTGTTGGCTGCCGGGCGGGACCCGCTGCTCGCTGAACCAGTACTGGCGATGCTGGAACGGATAGGTGGGCAGGTCAAGCTTTCGCGCCGGACCGACGGCGGCACTGAAGTCCGGGAGGTGGCCGACAATGTAGGCCTCGGCAAGCGCTTCGCTGATCTGGCGGTGGTCGGCGGTGTTGCGGCGCAATGATGCGATCGCCCGGGGCGCGGTCGCCGGGTCGGGCCAGGCCCGCAGGGCCGCGGCGGTGAGCACGGGTTGGGGGCCGATCTCCAGCAACACCTTGCAGCCCAGGTCGGCGAGGGTGTGAACGCTCTTGGCGAACTCGACCGGTTGGCGGGCATGGCGACGCCAATAGGCCCCATCGAGTTTCACGCTCCTGCCCAGGGCGGAGCCGGTTCGGTTGCAGATCAAGATCCGTTGGGGCGGACCGAAATCGAACTGGTTCGCATACGACTCGAACTCGTCGAGAATCGGATCCAGCAGCGCCGAGTGGAACGCGTGGCTGGTGTCGAGCCAGTCGCACCGGACTTTCTCGGCGGTCAACCGGGCCACCGCCTGCTCCAGCTCCTGCCCCGGTCCCGACAACACGGTGTTGGCACCGTTGTACGCGGCGACCGACAAGCTCGGGAACTCGTCGGTGAGGCTCTCGACGCGGGCCGCGGCGGCGAACGCCGCCACCATCCGACCGCCCGCGGGCAAACTGCCGAACAGCCGGCCGCGCTCGGCGATCAGCCGCGCCCCATCCTCGAGGCGCAGCACGCCGGCAACGCAGGCCGCCGAATACTGGCCGACGCTGTGGCCCAGCACCACGTCGGGTTCGAAGCCCCACGACTGCCAGAGCCGGGCCAGACCCATCTCCACGGCGAACAAGGCGGGCTGGGCGTAGCTGGTCTGCCGCAACGTCGCTTCGTTGGCCGGGTCATCCGTATCGAAAATTACGTCCAGCAACGGCTTTTCGAGAACATCGGCGAGCACCGTGGCGCAGCGGGTCAGCGTCTCGGCGAACACCGGCTCGGTGTCGAACAACTCCCTGGCCATGCCGGCGTACTGGCTGCCCTGACCGGTGAACAGCCACGCCGTTTTCGGCGCGTCCTCGCAAACCCCGCGCAGCAGTCCCGGGGCCGGCCGGTCGTCGGCCAGCGCCGCGAGCAACTCACCGGCGGACCCCGTCGAATCCACCACCAGCGCGGCCCGGTGCTCGAAGTGTGCCCGGCCCGCCCCGGCGGTCAAGCACAGGTCGGCCAGGGCGGTGTCGGGATGCGCGCTCAACCAGTCGCGGTACTCGCCGGCGATCTGCACCAACGCGGCGGGCGTTCGCGCCGACAGCGGAAGTACGTGGAACCGGCGCTGACCGGGCGGCCGGACGGCGGCCGGTGGTACCGCGGCCCGACCCGTCCCGTCGGGTGCTTCCTCGAGGATGACGTGCGCGTTGGTTCCGGCGAACCCGAATGAGCTGACGCCCGCCACGCGGGGCCGGCCGTTGCGTTGCCACGCGGTCGCCTCCTTGACGACCTGCACCGCAAGCCGATCCCAGGGAATGTGCGGCGACGGATCGCGAAAGTGCAGATGTTGCGGCAGCATCCCGTGCTCGAGCGCCAGGATCACCTTGATCACGCCCGCGATGCCGGCGGCCGCTTCCAGGTGCCCGATGTTGGTTTTGACCGAGCCGATCAGCAGCGGTCTGCTGGCCTCGCGCCCCGCGCCGAGCACCGCACCTGCGGCCTGGACCTCGATCGGATCGCCCAGCGAGGTGCCGGTGCCGTGCGCCTCCAGGTAGTCGACGTCGCCGGGTGCGATGCCGGCGCGCTGCAGCGCCTCGGCGATAACTCGTTGCTGGGCAACGCCGTTCGGCACGGTCAAACCGCCCGATGCGCCGTCCTGGTTGATGGCGCTGCCCCGGATCACCGCCCGGATCCGGTCGCCGTCGCGGATCGCGTCCTCGAGCCGCTTCACAACGAGGACGCCACATCCCTCACCACGGACGTAGCCGTCGGCGGCCGCGTCGAAGGTCTTGCATCGCCCGTCGGGCGCGAGCATGTGTGCCTGGGAAAAGGTGATCATGGTCGCCGGGGTGAGCAGGACGTTCGCGCCGCCGGCCAGCGCGAGGTCGCACTCCCCCAGACGCAGCGCTTGGCACGCCTGATGGATCGCCACCAACGACGAGCTGCACGCGGTGTCCACCGCGACCGCCGGGCCCTGCAGTCCCAACCGATAGCTGATCCGTCCCGCGGCGGCGGCAGACGATGTCCCGATCGCCGTGTAAGCCTCGATCTGGTCGTAGGTCAGCTCGTCGGAGGCCATCCCCAGGTAGTCGTGGGTGGATATTCCGATGAACACACCGGTGTTGGTGTTCGCCAAATCCGTTGGCGCGGTGCCGGAATGTTCCACCGCCCGCCACGCCGTCTCGAGCAGCAGCCGATGCTGCGGATCCAGCAGCCTGGCCTCGCGCGCCGACATGCCGAAAAACGGCGCGTCGAACCCGGTTACGTCGTCGACGAAACCGGCCCGGCGGGTGACAACTTTGCCGGGCGCGTCGGGATCCGGGTCGAAGAACTCGTCGGCGTCCCACCGGTCCTTGGGCACCTCCGATACCGCGTCCCGGCCTTCGGCCAGCACCCGCCAGAATTCATCGGCGTCCGCGGCGCCGGGAAAGCGCGCCGCATAGCCAACGATCGCGAAACTGGACGCCGGGTCCCTCAGACCCTCGACGGTCGACATGCGGTTGTCCTCTCTCCCTCAGCCAGCGAAGGACCCATGGTCGCGGGCCGGCCTTTCAGCACCACCGCCGTGGTGTTCCGTACCAGGTCCTGCCTCCGGCAACCGTCGTGCTCCTGGCCGCACACTCACCGGCCCCTGCTCGGAGTGCCAACACCCCGAGACGCCGTCGATATCCTCAAGCACCGCATCCAAATTCGCGCTTTCCGCCAATCGAATGGACTGCAGGAAGGCTTTCGGTATAGGCGGCGATGATACAACACGAGCGCAGGACCGGACCGGCGGGCGGATGCCGCCGCCGGGCCGCAGACAGCCGCCTGCCCGAGGGGCCCTTGTCCATCCCACCGCAGACAACCAACCGAGCGCGACGTCTCCCGCCCGTCCGCTCGGCAACCACAGGGTCGCCTCATCGGATCCGATCGATTTCGACCGTCACGCGGAATGCCTTGTCCCGCAACGCAATGCATGCGTCCGGACGCGTTCAGAGGTGCGATGATCAGCCCGCTCCCACACAGCGTTCGTCCGACATCTCGACACTCCCAGCAAGCTCAAGGGTCTTTACCGCGGCCCAGCCGCTGCTGGATCACCGACGCAAACCTGTGGCAGCGAACGAACAAGTCGTACAGCGAATGTACGCATGCCGTTCCGGTTGCGCATCTGCAAGGTCAACGAGTACGGGTCTTCTCCGCGGAGCGTTGCATCAGTATCGTCGGGTAATCGCGCGGGTATCGTCAAGTGTCCGCGCCGGCCTGTGTCCGGCGCGGGGCCGGATCCGTCCCGCCAACACCGCCGTGCCGGTCGGCCGTTGCACGCATATCCGCGCTTCGCGGCGACGGCCATTGCCGCCGGGGTTATGTTGGTGCCGCCAGCGGGGCCGAACCGCGGCCGTCCGGACCGAGGAGAACAGATTGCGCATCGGGAAAATCACGATCGGCTCGCTCGGTGATTGGACACCGACCCCCGGACCGGTCACCTCCTGGCACCCGACCGCCGCGGCGGCCGAGAAGGTGCGCCAAGCGCCGGCCAGTCCCGTTCCGGTCAGCTACATGCAGGGCCAGCATTTGCGCAATTATCACGAGCGGACCGCCGCGGGACTCGATTTTTCCCGTCAAATCATCGCCACCTGTGACGTGCCGGGCCGTTGCGATATCTCGGCGATGAATTACGCCGTCAACGCCTACTTGCGGCGCCATGACACATTCCGCAGCTGGTTCCACCACAGCGGCGATGGGGAGTTCGTCAGGCACACCGTCAGCAACCCCGCTGACATCGAATTCGCCCCGATCCACCACGGCGAAATGACGGCGGAGGAAATACGCGCTCATGTCGTGGCGATACCCAATCCGCTGGAGTGGGGCTGCTTCACGTTCGGGGTCGTGCAAAACGAGGAATATTTCACTTTCTTCGCCGCCATGGATCACGTGCACGGGGACGCGACGCTGATCGGCACGACGATGCTCGAGGCCAACGGCATGTATGCGGCGGCGAGCGCGGGCAGCGAACCCCTCGAGCTGCCCGATGCCGGCAGCTTCGACGACTTTTGCGCCCGCGAGCGGGAGTACACGTCGGCGTTGACCGTGGATTCGCCCGAAGTCCGCGCGTGGATCGACTTCGCCGAGAACAACAATGGCAGCTTTCCGGAATTTCCGCTGCCGCTGGGCAACCCGTCCGAGGCGACCGCCAGCGCCATGGTCTCCGAGCTGGTGATGGACGCCGAACAGACGGAGCGATTCGAATCGGCCTGCACCGCCGTCGGCGTGCGGTTCATCGGCGGCTTGTTCGCCTGCATCGCCCTGGTGGAGCACGAGCTCACCGGCGCCCTCACGTATTACGGCCTCACCCCCCGGGACACCCGCCGAACCACGGACAATTTCATGACGCAGGGCTGGTTCACCGGCCTGGTCCCGATCACCGTGCCCATCGCGGCGGCCTCGTTCGCCGATGCCGCGTGGACGGCACAGACCTCGTTCGATTCGGGCCAGCAATTGGCGAAGGTGCCCTATTACCGGGTATTGGAATTGGCGCCCTGGCTGAAGTGGCCGCAACCCAACTTTCCGGTCTCGAATTTCTTCCACGCCGGCGCCGCTCCCCTCAATGCCGTGCTCGCCGCGGCCGACCTCGGCTATGCCAACAACATCGGGATCTACTCCGACGGCCGGTATTCCTATCAGCTCACCATTTACGTGTTCCGGTACGGCGAGGGCACGGCCATGGCCATGATGTACCCGGACAATCCGGTCGCTCACAAGTCGGTTGCCCGCTACACGGAGACGATGAGGTCCGTATGCGGGCGGGTCGCCGACACCGGGCATTGGGGGCGCGTTGCGTAGCGTGGGTTAGTTCGATGGCTCCTGAAAGATCGCGTGGAGAATCGCGCGGCTCGGCAGCGGCGTCGGCAGGTGCCGCCGCCGGATGTCCCCGACCGCGCCGGCCGGGGACGAGGTCGAGATGCGCCGGATAGCCGATTTCGTGGTGCGCTGGCCCTGGCTGGTGATCGGGTTCTGGGCGGCATTGGCGGTCGCCCTGCCGCTGGCCTTCCCGTCCCTGGCCGAGATGGCCCAGAAGCATCCGCTGGCGATCTTGCCCGGCAACGCACCGTCCAATGTCGCCGCCCGCCAGATGACCGAGGCGTTCCACGAATCGGGCTCGGATGACCTGCTGTTGGTGGCGTTGACCGACGAGAAGGGTCTGGGCCCCGCCGACGAAGCCGTCTACCGCAGGCTGGTGGACGCGCTGCGCCGGGACACCCGTGACGTGGTGATGGTGCAGGACTTCATCAGCGCGCCGCCGCTGCGTTCGGCCGTGACCAGCAAGGACCGCAAAGCCTGGGTACTGCCCGTCGGCATCGCGGGCGAGTTGGGCACCCCGCAGTCATACGCGGCGTTCAACCGGATCGCCGGCATCGTCAAACAGACCCTGGAAAAACATGAAAACGGTCCGGCCGCAACGTCTTTGACGGTGAGCCTCACCGGCCCCGCGGCGACCGTCGCCGACCTCACCGTCGCGGGCGAGCGGGATCGACTGCCGATCGAGCTGGCGATCGCCGTTCTGGTGCTCGTCGTCCTGCTGGTCGTTTACCGCAGTGCGGTCACGATGCTGCTGCCGTTGGTGACGATCCTGTTGTCGCTGGTGATCGCGCAGGCGGCCGTGGCGGGCTACTCGCAATTGACGGGCTCGGGCGTATCCAACCAGTCCATCGTGTTCCTGAGCGCGATCATGGCCGGCGCCGGGACGGATTACGCCGTCTTTCTCATCAGCCGCTATCACGACTTTCTGCGCCGGGGGGACGATTTCGATCAGGCGGTCAGGAAGGCCCTGATCTCGATCGGCAAGGTGATCACCGCGTCGGCCAGTACGGTCGGGATCACGTTTCTGCTGATCGGCTTCGCCCGGATGGGCGTGTTCAAGACGGTCGGGATCTCGTCGGCGATCGGGATCGGCGTGGCCTTTCTCGCCGCCGTGACGTTGCTGCCGGCCATCATGGTGCTCGCCGGGCCGCGGGGTTGGATCAGGCCGCGGCGCGAACTGACCACCGGGCTGTGGCGGCGTTCGGGCATCCGCATTGTGCGCCGGCCGCGGGCCCACCTGGTGGCCAGCGTGCTGGTGCTGATCATCCTGGCCAGCTGCGCGGGCCTGGTGCGCTACAACTACGACGATCGCAAGGCGTTGCGGCCGTCGGCCCCGAGTTCGGTCGGCTACGCCGCGCTGGAGCGCCACTTCCCGGTGAATCAGTCCATCCCGGAGTACATCCTCATCCGGTCACCGCACGACCTTCGTACCCCGCAGGCCCTCGCCGACCTGGAACAGCTGGCCGATCGAGTCAGCCAACTGCCGAACGTCAGCGTGGTCAGCGGCATCACCCGCCCCACCGGGAACGTGCCGGAGCAATTCCGGGCCACGTATCAGGCCGGCGCGATCGGCAGCATGCTGGCCGGCGGGTCCACCATGATCAACGACCAGACCGACGACCTCAACCGCCTGGCCCGGGGGGCCGGCACCCTGGCCGACAACCTCGGCGACGTCCGCGGCCAGGTCAACCAGCTCGCCGCCAGCGTGCGCGAACTGGAGAATGCCTTCTCGTCGACGAAAAACCAGTACAGCGGCGACGCGCTGGTCAACCAGGTCGACATCGCGGCCCGGCTGGTCGACCACGTCAACTCGCTCAGCAACGCCATGGGGTGGAACTTCACCGCCGCCAAGAACATGTTCGCCTGGATCGGCCCGGTGCTGGCGGCGCTGCAGGGCAACCCGGTCTGCGACGCCGACTCGTCGTGCAGCGCCACCCGCGCGACGTTCGAGCAATTGGTGGGTCCGCGCGGTCAGGCCGACCTCGACGCGATCGATGACCTGTCCCACCAACTGCAGGCCTATCCCGACAAACGGGCCCTGAAAGCATCCACCGACCGGCTGCGCAACGCCTTCGCCAAACTCAACGACGTGCTGCGGGCGATGGGAATGGATCGGCCCGGCGGCCTGCAGTCCAACCTGACCACCCTGCAAAACGGCGCCGACCAATTCGCCGGCGGCAGCCGGCAGGTGGCCGACGCGGTGGCCCAACTCGTCGACAAGGTCAAGCAGCTGGGCGCGGGGCTCAGCGAGTCGGCGGCGTTTTTGTTGTCGTTGAAGCACGACGCGGCCCACCCGGCGATGGCCGGGTTCAACATCCCGGCGCAGCTGCTGCGTCTGCCGCAGTTCCAGGAGGCCGCCAAGGTGTTCATCTCACCCGACGGCCACTCGGTGCGGTACCTGGTGCAAAGCAAACTGAGCCCGTTCAGCACCCAAGCCATGGATCAGGTCGACGCGATCACGGCCACGGCCCGGGGCGCCCAGCCCAATACCGCCTTGGCCGATGCCGAGGTGTCGATGGCCGGATACACCGTCGGCCTCAAAGACACCCGGGACTACTACCAGCACGACATCAAATTCATCATCGCGGTCACCCTGCTGGTGGTGCTCCTGACGTTGATGGCGCTGCTGCGCGCGATCGTCGCGCCGCTGTATCTGGTTGCCACCGTGGTCATTTCGTATTTGTCGGCGGTAGGGGTCGGCGTGTTGGTCTTCCAATTTTTGCTCGGCCAGCAATTGCATTGGAGCGTGCCGCCACTGGCGTTCGTGGTGCTGGTCGCGGTGGGTGCCGACTACAACATGCTGCTGGTCTCCCGGATGCGTGACGAGTCGCCGCACAGCATGCGCTACGGCATCATCCGCACCCTGAGTTCCACGGGTGGAGTGATCACCGCCGCGGGTCTGATCTTCGCGGCCTCGATGTCCGGTCTGCTGTTCTCCAGCATCGGCACCGTGGTCCAGGGCGGTGTGGTGATCGGGGTGGGGATTCTGCTGGACACCTTCCTGGTGCGCACCGTCACCGTTCCCGCCATCGCGGCGCTGGCCGGGCGGGCCAACTGGTGGCCGTCACGCATGGCCGTCCGGCGGAACCCGGTTAGCGGGCAGCCATGACGTATGTGAGACTAGAGAAGCCGACGGGTCAGGAGTAGGGATGAAGCAACTACTCGCAGGAGTGACGGCGCTGTTAAGTGTCAGTACCGCAGGGTATTTCGGCATCGGTACGGCAGCGGCCGACGGCGGGCCCATCGGCGGACCGCCCACCCCGGGCGCGCCGGGCGACCAGACCGCCTACGCTCTTGGCGGCGCGCACGTGTTGGGCATCCCCTACGACCAATACATCCGTATGGAGGGCGCGGACTGGTTTCCCGGCCAGCAGCGCCAAATCGTTCGCTACCCGGCCGGGCAGGTGCAGGGACACGTGCTCGAGCGACTCTTCCCGGGCATCGGCAAGCTCGACGAATCCTTCCCCGGCCTGGGCATGGACGGCCCGAGCGTGGGCGAATCGGTCGCCGAGGGGATCGACAATCTCGATGCGGCGATTCGCACCACCGGGCGCCCCGGCACCGCGATCGGCCTGTCGGAGGGCGCGTTCGTGGTCGACGGCGAGCAGGCCCGATTGGCGAACGACCCCACCGCTCCCCCGCCGAACACGCTGAACTTCGCCACGTTCGGCGACCCGATCGGGCGGCACGCCTTCGGTCAGAGCTTTCTGACCGCCATGTTCGGAGTCGGCAGCGTCGTTCCCGCACTGGACTACACCATGCCGCCGCCGTATGAGAGCCAGTACGACACCAACAGGTTCGTCGCCGCATACGACTCGATCGCGGACTTTCCCGATCGGCCGGACAACATGTTCGCGCTCGCCAACACGCTGATGGGGCTGGCGACGGGTCACACCGCGGTGGCCTTCACCAATCCGAGCATGGTGCCGCCGCAGAACATCAGAACCACGATCAACTCCCGCGGCGCCAAAGACACCACGATCATGATCCCGGAAAAGCACCTTCCGCTGGTGATGCCGCTGAAATACATCGGGATCGACGAAAATACGCTGAACAAGCTCGATGCGATCCTGACCCCCCGGGTGAACGCGGGCTATTCACGCAACGACGACCCGGCGACCGCCCCGGTGCAGGTGGACCCGGTGCACGGCTTCGACCCGGCCGAGGTCACCGCGCCGGCCAACCAGGCGACGTTCGGCGGCGGCGCCGACCCGCTGTCGCAGATCATGGCCGGGGCCATGTCCGTGTTGTCGCACGGCGCGGGCGAAGCCGACCACTGACGCCGAGCACGAAAAACCGACTATCAGTACGGACGTGATGTGATGCCTATGTCCCAGTCATCTATTCTGTCGATGCTGCACGCACGGGCCAGCCTGCGTCCCGCTGACATCGCGTTCACCTTCACCGATTACGAGCGCGACTGGGCGGGTGTTCGGGAGAGCCTCACCTGGTCTCAGTTGTCGCGCAGAACCATCAACGTGGCGCGCGAGCTTCACCTTCATGGTTCGGTGGGAGACCGGGCGGTAATCCTTGCCCCCCAAAGCCTCGACTACATCGCGGCGTTCCTCGGCTCGATGCAGGCCGGGCTCGTCGCGGTTCCACTCCCGTTGCCGCACCGCGGCTCGAGTCATGAGCGGGTCAGCGCGGTGCTTGCCGACACCTCGCCGTCCGTCGTCCTGACGACGTCCGCGGTCGCCGAAGACATCACCGAATACGTGGACAAGGCCTGCCTGGACGCAGTTCCGAAGATCGTCGAGATCGATTCGCTGAACCTCGACGTCGACGGCGGACCACACGTGCGGGCGGCCGACCTGCCCAGCGTCGCCTATCTGCAGTACAGCTCGGGTTCGACGCGGCAGCCCACCGGGGTGATGATCTCGCACCGCAACCTCAAGGTGAATTTCGAACAGCTGATGCGCGGCTTTTTCGCCGACGCCCACGTCAAGGCCCCCTCGGATCTGACCATCGTGTCCTGGCTGCCCTTCTACCACGACATGGGTTTGGTGCTCGGGGTCTGCGCCCCGGTCCTGGGTGGCTACCGGGGCGAATTGAGCAGTCCGCTTTCGTTTTTGGAGCGGCCGGCCCGATGGGTGCAGGCCCTGGCCAGCAGCCCGCACGCGTGGTCGGCGGCACCTAACTTCGCCTTCGACTTAGCGGCCCGCAAGACAACCGACGGCGACCTGGCCGGCCTGGACCTGGGTGGGGTGCTGGGCATCATCAGCGGCGCCGAACGGGTGGAGCCGGCCACCTTGCAACGCTTCGTTGATCGGTTCGCGCACTTCAATTTTCGCGACGAAATGGTGCGTCCGTCGTACGGCTTGGCGGAGGCGACCGTCTTCGCGGCGGCCGGCACCTGGAATGAATCGTCGGGAGCGGTCCGCTTCGATACCGACGAACTGTCCGCCGGACGCGCCCGGCGGTGCCCGGCCGGGTCCGGCACCGCGTTGGTCAAATACCAAGTGCCGCAGTCACCGACGCTGCGCATCGTCGACGGCGACACCCAGCGGGAGTGTCCGTCCGGCGTGGTCGGCGAGATCTGGGTGCATGGCGAAAACGTGGCCGACGGCTACTGGCGCAAGCTGCCGCACGAACAGTCCTGCTTCGGCGCCACGCTGCGGGATCCCTCGCCCGGCACGCCCGGCGGGCACTGGCTGAAAACCGGCGATCAGGGTTTCCTTTTCGACGGCGCGCTTTTCATCGTCGGCCGCATCAAGGACCTGCTGATCATCAACGGCCGCAATCACTATCCCGAGGACATCGAGGCGACCGTGCACGAGATCACCCGCGGCCGGGTCGCGGCGATATCGGTCCCGGCCAACGGCACCGAAAAGCTGGTCACCATCATCGAATTCAAAGAGCGCAGCGATTCGGCGGACACGTCGCACCGAATCGCGAGCGTCAAAAGCGATGTCACGGCGGCGATATCCAACGCGCACGGCCTGAACGTCGACGACGTCGTGCTGGTATCGCCCGGATCCATTCCCACCACGACGAGCGGCAAGATCCGCCGCGCCGGCTGTATCGAGCAGTACCGTCAGCGGCAATTCACCCGGTTGGACAGCTGAGGGAGGCGCTCGCCGATCGGGCCGCCTCACAGGCATATCGATGTTGATCACCGTGCTGGTCATGGCCGCGGCCGTCAGCGTCGAACCGTTCCGCATCGGCATGGCCGTGCTGATGATGACGCGGCCCAGACCGGTGCTGCAGTTGCTCGCGTTCCTGGCCGGCGGTTTCGCCATGGGCATGACGGTGGGCCTGGTGGTGCTGTTCCTGCTGCGGCGGGTGCTGCTGGGGTCCAGCTACTTCACCGTGCCGAAGGTTCAGCTACTGATCGGTGTGCTGGCGCTGCTGGTCTCGGCGGCGCTGGCGGTGGACGTCCCCGCCGGTTGGGTTCGCGGCCCGCCGCGATGGCGCGGCCGGCCCAACGATTGCTGAACGGCGACTCGTTGTCGGTCGCGGGCCTCGCCGGCCTCGGCATCGCGTTGCCCTCGGTCGACTATCTCGCCGCGCTCGCCGTCATCGTGGCCTCGGGCGCGGCGGCCGCGACGCAGGTCGGCGCGCTGCTGCTGTTCAACGTCGTGGCCTTCGCCCTCGTCGAGATTCCGCTGCTGGCCTATCTGGTGGCGCCCGCCAGAACCGCCGCGTCGATGACGGCGTTGCACAACTGGATTCGATCGCGCCGCAGACCTCAGGTCGCCGTCCTGCTGGCCGCGGCCGGCTGTGTGTTCCTCACGGTCGGCGTGACCGGACTTTGAGGCCCGGCGCGCGGGCGCGGAGCCGGGATGAACATAATGAGGCAATCGCACGGCAAAGGAGCCCCGATGAGCAAGCCAAGCACCACCCGTCCGCTGCGGGTGATCCAGTGGACCACCGGCAACATCGGGCGGCGTTCGCTGCATGCCATCATCGGCCGGCCCGACATGGAACTGGTCGGGGTCTATGCGCACGGCGCCGAGAAGGTCGGCGTCGACGCCGCCGAGCTGGCGGGCTGGCCGGAGCCGACCGGGGTGGCGGCCACCAACGACATCGACGCGCTGCTGTCCCTGGGCGCCGACGCGTGTTGCTATAACCCGTTGTGGCCCAACGTCGATGAGCTGGTGCGGCTGCTGGAGTCGGGCGTCAACGTGTGCACCAGCGCGGCCTGGATCACCGGCGGCAAGCAGACGCCCGAAGACCGTCGGCGCATCGAAGAGGCCTGCCGGAAGGGCAATTCGACGATCTTCGGCAGCGGCGCACATCCGGGCATGACCAACATGGTCGGCATGGTGCTGTCCGCGTCCTGCGAGCGGGTCGACGAGATCCGGATCACCGAGTCGGTGGACTGCTCCACCTACGAATCGGCGGAAACCCAGACGGCCATGGGGTTTTCGCAAGACCCGGACACCCCGGGCCTGGCGGAAAGCGTGCGGCGGGAAAGCGAGGTGTTCGCCGAGTCGGCGGCGATGATGGCCGACGCGATCGGGGCGAAGCTGGACAAGATGACCTTCGACGTCACCTTCACCGCGGCCACCGGCGACTCCGACCTGGGCTTCATGAAGATTCCGGCCGGCACGGTCGGCAGCGTCTACGGCTATCACCGCGGCTGGGTCGGCGACCGCAACGTCGTCAGCGTCGGGTTCAACTGGACCATGGGCGATCACGTGGTGCCGCCCAAACCGCTCGAGCACGGCCACGTCATCCAGGTGTTCGGGCTGCCCAACATGCGCACCGTGCTGCACTGCCTGCCGCCCAAGGACTGGACCGAACCCGGATTCATGGGGCTCGGCATGATCTACACCGCGATGCCGGTCACCAACGCGGTGCCGGCGGTGGTGGCGGCCAGACCGGGGATCGTGACGCTGGCGGATCTACCGCCGGTCACCGGCCGGCTGGGCTGATGCCTATGCCGTTCGCCACACCGGACGGCCCCCGGGAGGAACGCTTGCGTGCACTAAGGTTAGGATGCCTAGCTGAGCAAATGTTCCGTTGACATCGGTGTCATCGGCGACGGTTGGTGAGCTTTGCGGAAGGCGGTCAGGTGGTGGCTGGTCCAAACTCAGAGAGCCGCCCAGGCGTCCTGAGCCGCGCGCGCAAACAAGCGTGGATACCGCTGGTGTTGGTGGTCGTGCTGGCCGTCTCGGCGCTGATCGTGTCGCGGTTGCACAAGATCTTCGGGTCGGAGGATCTCAACGCGAACGCGGGCAAGGGGATCGAAATCGTGCAGTTCAACCCGAAGGTCGTCGTCTACGAAATCTCCGGCGCGCCCGGCAGCACGGCCAACATCAACTACTGGGACGAGAACGCCAACACCCATCAGGTCAACAACGCCCCGCTGCCCTGGTCGACCACGATCTCGACCACGCTGCCCTCGGTGAGCGCCAACATCATGGCCCAAAGCGACGGCAGCACCATCAGCTGCAAGATCACCGTGGACGGCGTCGTCCGCGACAACCAGAACTCCGACGGCCATAACGCCCAAACCTTCTGCCTGGTGAAATCCGCATGAGCGACGCGAGCAACAAGACCCAACCCGACCTGAGCGCGGCCGACACCGGTCCGATCAACGTCAAGGGGCTGTCCAAGGCCGAGCGGGGCCACCGGCCCTACCTTCCGCATGCGATCCGCATCTTCGCGGTGCCCATCATCCTGGGCTGGTTGTTCGTCACGGTGCTGGTGAACGTCATCGTGCCGACGCTGGAAAAGGTCGGCGAGGCGCACTCGGCGCCGATGACACCGCTCGATGCGCCGTCGATGAAGGCGATGATGCGGCTGGGCCACAACTTCCACGAGTTCGACTCCAACAGCACCGTGATGATCGTGCTGGAGGGTCAGCAGCCGCTGGGCCCCGACGCCCACAAGTACTACGACAACCTCATTCGCCAGCTGCGCCAGGACCCCAAGCACATCCAGCACATCCAGGACTTCTGGGGCGACCGGCTGACGGCCGCGGGGGCGCAGAGCGCCGACGCCAAGGGCGCCTATGTGCAGGTGAACCTCGCCGGCAACCAGGGCACCACGCTGGCCAACGAATCCGTCGACGCCGTCCGCAAGGTCATCGACGAGAACAAGGCGCCGCCCGGCGTCAAGGCCTACGTCACCGGCCCGGCGGCGCTGTCCGACGACATGCACATCATCGGTAACGCCAGCCTGGCCAAGATCACGCTGTTCACCCTGGGCGCCATCGCGATCATGCTGCTGCTGGTCTACCGGTCCATCGTGACCACGCTGGTGCAGCTGTTCATGACCTTCGTCGCGTTGGCGTGTTCACGGGGTGTGGTCGCGGTTCTGGCGTATCACAACGCATTCGGGCTCACCACCTTCGCCGCCAACATCCTCACCATGCTGGCGATCGCCGCGGGAACCGACTACGGCATCTTCCTGATCGGCCGCTATCAGGAGGCGCTGGCCGCCGGCGAGGACCGGGAATCGGCGTACTACACCACGTTCAAGGGCGTCGCCCCGGTCGTGTTGGGGTCGGGCCTGACGATCGCCGGCGCCACCTACTGCCTGAGTTTTTCGCGGCTGCCGTGGTTCAACACCATGGGTGCGCCGGTGGCGATCGGCATGCTGGTGGTGGTGCTGGCCGGCGTCACGCTGGGCCCCGCGGTGGTCTTCGTCGGCAGCCGGTTCCACTTCTTCGAACGGCAGGCCAAGCGGGGTCGGCTGTGGCGCCGGGTAGGCACGGCCGTAGTGCGTTGGCCGGCACCGGTTTTGGCGGTCAGCGCCGCGGTGGTGCTGGTCGGCATGATCGCCCTGCCGAGCTTTCACACCAGCTACAACGACCGGCACTACCTGCCGCTGTCGGCCCCGTCCAATCAGGGACAGGAGGCCGCGAATCGACATTTCTCCGAGGCGCGGATGAACCCGGACCTGTTGATGATCGAATCCGACCACGACATGCGCAACCCGGCCGACATGCTGGTGCTGGACCGGGTGGCCAAGAACGAGATGCGCACGCTGGGCATCGCCATGGTGCAGGACATCACCCGCCCCCTGGGAATCCCGATCCAGCACAGCTCGATTCCGTTCCAGAACAGCGTGCAAAGTCAGACGACGATGCAGAACATGGGCTTCCTCAAGGAGCGCATGAACGACATCCTCAAGATGGCCGACGACCTGCAGACCCAGATCGACACCACGCAGCGCCAATACGAGGTGTCGATGGATTTGGCCAACGCCGCCGACGACAGCGCGAAAACCACGGCGGTGACGTCACAGATCACCGACAGCCTGCGCGACCACATCGCCGACTTCGACGACACCTTCCGGCCGATCCGCACCTACTTCTACTGGGAGAAGCACTGCTACGACATTCCGGTGTGCATCGGGCTGCGGTCGCTGTTCGACACATTCGACGGGTTCGACCAATTGGCCGAGCAGTTCCACTATTTGACGACCGACATCGCGCACACCGCGAAGGCCTCGCGCGACCTGACCGCGCTGTTCCCCACCCTGATCACCACGCTGAAGACGACGCGCGGCATCACCCTGACGCTGTATCAGACGTTCAAGGCGATGATCGACCAGATGGAGGCGATGAGCAACACCGCCGTCGTGATGGGTCAGAGCTTCGACGCGTCGAAGAACGACGACTTCTTCTACCTGCCGCCCGAGGCGTTCGACAACCCCGACTTCCAGACGGGCCTGCGGATGTTCCTGTCGCCCGACGGTAAGTCGGCGCGGTTCTTCATCACCCATCAGGGCGATCCGATGTCGCCGGAGGGGATCAAGCGGGTCGACGCCGAACGCACCGCCGCGCAGGAGGGGCTGAAACAGTCCTCGCTGTCGGATGCCCGGGTGTATCTCGGCGGTACCGCCGCGACGTTCAAGGACATGGCCGACGGCGAGAAGTACGACCTGATGATCGCCGTGGTGTCGGCGCTGACGCTGATCTTCATGATCATGCTGCTGCTGACCCGAAGCGTGGTGGCCGCGCTGGTGATCGTCGGCACCGCGGCCAGCTCGATCGCGGCGTCTTTCGGTCTGTCCGTGCTGATTTGGCAGGACCTGTTCGGCATCCGGATCCACTGGATCGTGGCGGCGCTGTCGGTGATCATCCTGCTGGCCGTCGGATCGGACTACAACCTGCTGCTGGTCTCCCGGTTCCGCGAGGAGATACACGGCGGGCTCAAGACCGGCATCATCCGGTCGATGGCCGGCACCGGCGGGGTGGTGACGGCCGCCGGCCTGGTGTTCGCCTTCACCATGGCGGCCATGCTGGGCAGCGAGCTGCGGGTGCTCGGCCAATTCGGGTCCACGGTGTGCATCGGTCTGCTGCTGGACACGCTGATCGTGCGCACGCTGTTGATGCCGTCGATCGCCACCCTGTTGGGCCGCTGGTTCTGGTGGCCGATGGTGGTGCACCCGCGGGTGACAACGCGCGGCGGCCGGTGCCGGCGGCGTCGTAGCGCGCGGGCCTAGGACCCCGGCTGCTGCACGACGACCGCGACGGCGCCCGCCCGACGTGCAGCGCCAGCACCGGGCCCAGCTCGGTGATGATCGCCGGGTCGCACGCCGGCAACCGCTCGCCCAGCGCGGCGGCCACCTCGGCGGCACCGCCCGGGTTGTCGACGTGGTGCACCGCCAGCGCGGCGGCGCCGTCGCCGACCACCTGACAGACCCGATCGATCATCGCCTCGGTCGCGTGACCGGCGGTGCGGACACGTTGGGCCAGAACGAGTTTCCCGTCGTCGATGCGCAGCAGCGGCTTGAGCGCCAGCGCGGTGCCCAGCCAGGCCGCCGGGCCGCCGATGCGCCCGCTGCGGCGCAGGTTGTCCAGCCGGTGCACCACGATGAAGCCGTGCCCGCGGGACACGGCGGCGCGGGCGGCGTCGGCGACGGCGTCCAGCTGCGCGCCGGCGGCCGCCGCCCGCGCGGCGGCCAACGCGACGAAGCCGGTGCCCATCGCGGCCGACTTGGAGTCGACGACGCGCAGGTTGGGGTCCAGGTCGGCCGCGGTACGTTCGGCGGCCCGGCAGGTTCCGGACAGCGCCGACGAGATGTGCACCGCCACCACGCCGTCGCCGCCGCTGTCGGCCAGCGCCTGCTGGTAGGCGTCGGCGAGTTCGGCCGGGGTGGCCGCCGCGGTCGTCGCCGCGCGCTGGTGAATGTCGGCGGGCACCTCGTCCACACCGTCGCGCAGATCGGTGCCGTCGAGCAGGATGTGCAGCGGGACGACGCGTATCCCCCACTGCCCGAGCAGGTCGGCCGGCAGACGCGCCGACGAGTCGGTGACCACCACGACAGCCACGAGCGCCGCTACCGTTTCTCGGTGGGCGGCACGGTGTTCGGCAGGGCCTCGGCCAGCGCCTTGAGCATCAACTCCGCCACCGCCTGGTGGGCCTCGAAGTTCCAGTGAATGCCGTCGGGGTTTCCCCGCCCGCTCATGATGTGCTCTGCCACAGCAGCTTTCAGATCCACCAGCGGGATGTCGTGGCTTTGCGCCCATTCGGTGATCGCGGCCGCGGTGGCGGCGCGGCCGTGGTGGGCCCTGCCGTAGGTGTCGGCGATGTGCACCGAGGGCAGCGACGCCACGATCGGGATGCCGGGACGGTTGAAATCGATTGCGCCGCGGGTCTGTTCGAGGTAGTCGACGCTCAGGTGCGGAGGCAGGGCGGAGCGGGCCACCGGGGAGAGCCTGGGCTGCAGCCACCCGTAGCCGTCGCGGACCCAGCGCCGCAGCCGCGGCGGACGCACGTAGCGGATCAGCTCGCGCAGCGCGGTGGGCAGCACCGACGGCAGCGAGTCCATGCCGCCGGTGGCGAAGATGACCGCACCCGCCCGGGGCAGCGCCGCCCACGCCCGCGGGTCCTGGGTCGCCGCCCACCACACGTCGCGGCACGTCCAGCCGATGCGGCCGATCAGTTCCACATCCCAATCGAGTTGGGCGGCAACGATGTTCGGCCAGATCCGGGGATCGTCGGCGGGCAGCCCCCCGGTGGGCCCGTAGTAGGCCAGCGAGTCGGCGAAGATCAGCAGGGTGGGCCGCGGCCGCTGTTCAGAGGACATCGTTGGCAACCTGCGCCGAGGCGTTCCACACGTCCAAACGCCAACGGATGTCGTCGAATTCGTCGGCGGCATCATCGGAATGGCCGGACAGCTGCACCCAGCTGGCGTTGCCCATGCCGCCCAGCATCGGCCAGTTGGGCACCGGAAGCTTCAGCAGCGCCGCCGACAGGGCGGCGATCAGACCGCCGTGGGCCACCAGCACCACCGGCCGATCCGGGCCGTCGGGATCGCCCCATTCCGGTTCGCCGGCCACCAGTTCGGCCACCACCGGCACGCTGCGGGCGGCGACGTCGACCCGGCTTTCCCCGCCGTGCGGCGCCCAGGTGGCGTCTTCGCGCCAGGCCAGGCGGGCGCCGGGGGCTTGGGTGTCCACCTGGGTGTGGGTCAGGCCCTGCCAGTCGCCGAGGTGGGTTTCCCGCAGCCGCCGATCCACCCGGATGGGCAGGCCGGTCCGCTCCCCCAGCCGGACCGCCGTGTCGTAGGCGCGGTGCAGGTCCGACGACACGATCAGCAGGGGCTGCGCCTTGCCGAGCACCTCGGCGGCCGCGACCGCCTGCGCCCGCCCGAGTTCACTGAGCTCGGAATCCAATTGGCCCTGCATGCGGCTGCCGGCGTTGAACTCGGTTTGCCCGTGCCGCAACATGATCAGCCGACGAATCTTCATGGCGTGCCCGCGTCGCCGGGGTCGTGCCGATCCTGGTCCAGGTTCACCGGCACCACCGGGCAGTCACTCCACAGCCGGTCCAGGGCGTAGAAGTCGCGGTCGTCCTGGTGCTGGATGTGGACGACGATGTCGCGATAGTCCAGCAGCGTCCAGCGTCCCTCCCGAGCGCCCTCGCGGCGGGCGGGCTTGTAGCCGGCCTTGCGCATCTTCTCCTCGACCTCGTCGACGATCGCGTTGACCTGTCGCTCGTTGGACGCCGAGGCGATCACGAAGCAGTCGGTGATGGCCAGCTGGGCCGAGACGTCGATGACGACGACGTCGTCGGCGAGCTTGGCGGCGGCGGCGCCGGCGGCCACCGTGGCCATGTCGATGGCTTCCTGCGTGGCGCTCATGGGTGATCCCCTGTGCTCAGCCTGGTTTCGGTGACGGCCACCGCGGGCCCCGGCTCGGAGCGGTAGAGCCGGCGCTTGGACACGTACTGCACCACGCCGTCGGGCATCAGGTACCACAGCGGGCGGCGCTGCGCGGCGCGCTGACGGCAATCGGTGGACGAGATGGCCAGCGCGGGGATCTCGACCAGGGTCAGCGCGTCGTCGGGCAGCTCACCCAGCACACCGGTGATGTGTTCGCGGCGCAGCTCGTAGCCGGGGCGGCTGACCCCGACGAAGTGGGCGAGCTCGAACAGCGTCTCCCAGCCCTGCCAGGACAGGATCGAGGCCAGCGCGTCGGCGCCGGTAATGAAGAACAGTTCGGAGTCCGGGTTGAGCGCGTGCAGGTCGCGCAGGGTGTCCCGGGTGTAGGTGGGGCCGGCGCGGTCGATGTCGACCCGGCTCACCGAGAACCGGGGATTGGACGCGGTCGCGATCACCGTCATCAGATAGCGGTCCTCGGCCGCCGAGACGTGCCGATCCTTCTGCCAGGGCTGCCCGCTGGGCACGAATACCACTTGGTCGAGGCCGAACAGGTCGGCGACCTCGCTGGCGGCAACCAGGTGGCCGTAATGGATGGGATCGAACGTCCCACCCATCACTCCCAACCTGCGAAGCTGCTTTTGCACGATGTGCCAGCTTACTTGAGCCGGTGACCTGGCCCGATTTTCCAGCCCGCCGCCCTGGGCTGCCGAGCGTCACGCTGGCGTGACCGGCGCCGCCGAGCGTCACGCCAGCGTGACGCCGGGCGGGAACGGCGCCTCACACCGGCAGCAGCTGGTCGATCACCGCGGCGAGCTGCTTGGCGGACCGGCATTCGTGCATCGGGATGACCTCTTGGTAGCGCGGCACGGCCGAGTCGCCGCTGCCCCACAGATGCTTGGGCTCGGGATTGAGCCAGTGCGCGTGCCGGCTGGCGGTCACCATGTGGCTCAGCAGCTCGACCTCCGGGTTGCGGTAGTTGGTGCGGCCATCGCCGAGTACGAGCAGCGAGGTGCGCGGGGACAGCACGTTGGGGAACTTCTGCTCGAACGACGCGAACGCGTTGCCGTAGTCGGAATGGCCGTCGCGGCTGTAGACGCCGGCCTCCCGGGTGATGCGCTGGATGGCCACGGCCAGGTCGGCCTCCGGGCCGAACATGTGGGTGACCTCGTCGGTGGTGTCGATGAACGCGAACACCCGCACCCGGGAGAACTGTTGGCGCAGGGCGTGCACCAGCAGCAGGGTGAAGTGGCTGAACCCGGCGACCGAGCCGGACACATCGCACAGCACCACCAGCTCCGGGCGGGCCGGGCGGGGCTTGGCCAGCACCACGTCGATCGGCACCCCGCCGGTGGACATCGACTTGCGCAGCGTCTTGCGCAGGTCGATCGTTCCTGCGCGGCTGCGCCGGCGGCGGGCCGCCAGCCGGGTGGCCAGGGTGCGGGCCAGCGGGGCGACGACCCGTTGCATCTGGCGCAGCTGCTCACCGGAGGCGCGCAGGAACTCGACGTTCTCGGAAAGCTGTGGGATGCCGTACATCTGGACGTGATCGCGGCCCAGCTGCTCGGCGGTGCGCCGCTTGGTTTCCGCGTCGACCAGCTTGCGCAGCTGGGTGATCCGCTGCGCGGCAAGGGCTTTGGCGATCTCCTCCTGGGTGGGGGTGGGTTCGTCGCCGTACGGGGCGAGCAGCCCGGCCAACAGCTTGCCCTCGAGTTCGTCCAGCGCCATCGCCTTGAGCGCCTGGTACGACGAGAACGACGGGCCGCGGCTGGAGCTGTATTTGCCGTAGGCCTCCACGATCCGGGCGATCATCGCGACCAGGCGCTCGTCCATGTCGGCCAGATCCGGGTTCTCGGTCAGCAGGTCGAGCAGCATCTGGCGCATCGCCTCGACGTCGTCGGGCGGCAACGCGTCCTCGCCGGAGCCCGGCCCGGCGTCCTCGTCGGTGACCACCGCGCGGGCGCCCAGCGCCGCCGGGAACCACAGGTCGAACATGGCGTCATAGGTTTCGCGGTGATCCGGCCGGCGCAGGACCGCGCACGCCAGGCCCTCGCGCAGCACCTCGCGGTTGCCCAGGCCGAGCGTGGCCATCACCCGGCCGGCGTCCACCGTCTCCGACGGGCCGACCGAAATCCCCGCTCCGCGAAGGGCTTCCACGAACCCGACCAGGTGGCCGGGCAGCCCGTGCGGGGCGAGCGGCCGGGATGGTCGGATGCGGCGGGTGGCCATGGCGGTGTTCCTAATTCAGCCGCAGCTCGCCGGTTGCGCGCTGCTGGTCGGATTGATGCTTGAGGACCACGCCCAGCGTGGCGGCGACGACGGCGTCGTCGATGGTGTCCAATCCCAGCGCCAGCAGCGTGCGTCCCCAGTCGATGGTCTCGGCGATGGACGGCACCTTCTTGAGCTGCATGCCGCGCAGCACCCCGATGATCCGGACGAGCTCGTCGGCCAGATGCGCGGGCAGCTCGGGGACCCGGGACAGCAGGATGCGGCGTTCCAGGTCGGGACTGGGAAAGTCGATGTGCAGGAACAGGCAGCGCCGCTTGAGCGCCTCCGAGAGTTCGCGGGTGGCATTCGAGGTCAGCACCACGAACGGGGGCCGCTCGGCGGTCAACGTGCCCAATTCCGGGACGGTGACGGCGAAATCGGAGAGCACCTCGAGCAGCAGGCCCTCGATCTCGATGTCGGCCTTGTCGGTCTCGTCGATGAGCAGCACGGTGGGCTCGGTGCGGCGGATGGCGGTCAGCAACGGGCGCTGCAGCAGGAATTCCTCGCTGAACACGTCGGTCTTGGTTTGGTCCCAGTCCCCGGAGCCGGCCTGAATACGAAGTATCTGCTTGGCGTGGTTCCACTCGTAGAGCGCGCGCGCCTCGTCCACCCCCTCGTAGCACTGCAGGCGCACCAGACCCGAGCCGGTGGCCTGGGCCACCGCGCGGGCCAACTCGGTCTTGCCCACCCCGGCCGGGCCCTCGACCAACAACGGCTTGCCGAGCCTGTCGGCCAGGAACACCGCCGTCGCGGTGGCGGTATCGGGCAGGTAGCCGGTCTCGGCCAACCGCCGCGAGACGTCGTCGATGTCGGCGAACAGCGGCCTGGGCCTGGCGGGCACACTCACAATCGGTTCTCCTCAAGCACGTTCGGATGCGGGTCAGGCCGGACGGGTCTGTCCGTCTCCCCACGCAATCCATTTGGTCGACGTCAATTCGGGCAGCCCCATGGGACCGCGGGCGTGCAATTTCTGGGTGGAGATGCCGATCTCGGCGCCGAACCCGAACTGCTCGCCGTCGGTGAACGCGGTGGACGCGTTCACCATCACCGCGGCGGCATCGACACCGTCGGTAAACCGTTGCGCCGCAGCCATATTCGTCGTGACGATGGCCTCGGTGTGCCCGGTGCCGTACTCGTTGATGTGGGCGATCGCGGCGTCGACGCCGTCGACCACCGCCACCGCGATGTCCATCGACAGGTACTCGCGCCGCAGGTCGTCCTCGGTGGCGTCGCGGGCGAAGCCGCCGTGCACGGTCACCCCGGCGTCCTGAAGCGCGGTCACCAGCCGGGGCAACGCCTCCTCGGCGATGGCGGCGTCCACCAGCAGCGTCTCGGCCGCATTGCAGACGCTGGGCCGGCGCGTCTTGGAATTCAGCAGCACGCGCTCCGCCACCTCCAGGTCGGCGCCTTCGTGCACGTACACGTGGCAGTTGCCCACCCCGGTCTCGATGGTGGGCACCTGGGCGTCGCGCACCACCGCGTTGATCAGGTTCGCCCCGCCGCGCGGAATCACCACGTCCACCAAGCCGCGGGCCTGGATCAGGTGCGTCACCGTGACGCGGTCGTCGGCCGACAGCAGCTGCACCGCGTCGGCGGGCAGGTCCTCGCTGACCAGCGAGGCCCGCAACACCTGGACCAGCGCCTGGTTGGACCGCGTCGCCGAGGAGCTGCCCCGCAACAGCACCGCGTTGCCGGACTTGAGCGCCAAACCGAACGCGTCCACGGTGACGTTGGGCCGGCCCTCGTAGATCATTCCGACCACACCGAGCGGAACCCGCTGCTGGCGCAGCTGCAGCCCGTTCGGCAACGTGTAGCCGCGCAGCACCTCCCCGACCGGGTCGGGCAGCCCGGCCACCTGGCGCAGCCCGGCGGCGATGCCCTCGACCCGCTTGGTGTCCAACGCCAATCGGTCCAGCATGGCGCTGGGCGTGCCGGCAGCCCGGGCCGTCTCGAGGTCCTCGGCGTTGGCCGACAGGATCAATTCGGCGTGGCCGGCGATCGCGTCCGCGGCCGAGCGCAGCGCCTGGTCCTTGGCGACGGTGGGCAACAGCGCCAGCACCCGGGAAGCCACCCGGGCGCGCCGCGCCGCGTCGTGCACCTCGCGGCGCAGGTCGACCGCGCGGGGTGCGGCCCGGCCCTGCGGGCGCGAGGTGCCGCCACCGCTGCGGAATGGTGCTTGCAGACCCATTGAACCAGGGTATCGGGCCGCAAACGCCCGGGTGAGGCGGCCCGCTGCCGGGCCCGGCCGGCCCCTAGCCGACCCGCTCGCCGCGCCGGGCGCCGCGCACCTTGCTGCGGCGCTCCTCGAGGATGCGGCCGAAGTTCTGCAGCAGCGCCGGGGCCCGCGTCACCAGATGCTCGATGTGTTCCCGGTCGATCTCCAGGGCGGTGACCTCCTCCAGCGCGTACGCGCTGGCCAGGTTGGGTTGCCGGGTCAGCGCGGTCAGCCCCAGGAACTCGCCTTCGGCCAGGGTGCTGACCGGAACGACGGTCCCGTCCTCGGCCGTCGCGGTCAGCTGCACCCGGCCCGACACCAGAAACGTCATCGCCGACGGCACCTGACCGGCGTCCTCCACGATCTCGTCGGCGCCGTACCGCACGATCCTGGCCGCCGACCGCAGCGACCGCTGCTCCTCGGCGCTGAGCCGCAAGGCCGCCGCGACGACCGTGTCCAACGCGTGCTCCACGCGTTGCACCGTGGAGAAATCGTCGTCGGCGCCGTCGAGGTGCAGCTCCTCGCGCCGGGCGGCGTACCAGGCCCAGCGCAGGAAGGTGGCCTTCGCGGCGCCGGCGTCGGCGGGTGAGTCCAGCCAGATGACGGTGCGGTACCCGGCGGCGCCGACGGGCACCGTGCGGGCGACCGTGCCGGGTTTGACTTGCGGCAACGCGCGGGCGACCCGGGACAGCGTCGCGCACACCCGGTCGGGCGCGTCCGCGGTGGAGAACGTGGTGTCGATCGCCACCTTGTGCGGTCCGGGCGGCCGGCTGAGGTTGATGAACGACGTGGTCGCCAGCATCGAGTTCGGCATGATGCGGATCCCGGCGCCGGTGTCGATGTGCACCGAACGCCAGTTCACCTCGACGACGCGCCCGCTGGTGGTTCCGGTGTCCAGCCAGTCGTCGATCCGGAACGGCTGCTCGAACAACATGAACAAGCCCGAGACGATTTGGCCGATGGAGTTCTGCAGCATCAGGCCGATGACGACCGAGGTGATGCCCAGCGCGGTGAACAGCCCGCCGATCCGCACTCCCCAGATGTAGGACGACATCACCGCCAGCCCGACGCAGATCAGGGCCAGCCGGGCGACGTCGATGAAGATGGTGGGAAGCCTTTTGCGCCAACTCTTTTCGGGTGCACGCTCGAACACGGTCGCGTTGAGCCCGGACAGCAGCAGCACCAACACCAGCAGGCCGAAGGCCGTGGTGAGGATCCGCACCGGGATGTGGCCGGCCGGAATCCCGGACGCCTGAACCAAAAACAGCAGCAGCGCACCCAGCGGCAGCAGGTAGTTGCGCAGCAGGCCCACCTGCCGGGCCAGCGGGCTCTGCCTGCGCA
The DNA here is from genome assembly GCF_000523975.1 of Mycobacterium sp. MAC_080597_8934. NCBI lineage: Bacteria > Bacillati > Actinomycetota > Actinomycetes > Mycobacteriales > Mycobacteriaceae > Mycobacterium > Mycobacterium sp. MAC_080597_8934. Next base: position 67,910 of record NZ_JAOS01000042.1, read on the forward strand.
GCAGGGCGTCGTGGATCTCGGTGATCGCGATCATCCCGATCGGCAATCCGATCGCGATTCCGATCGCCCAGTAGAACCACGACGAGCCGAAGGCGTTCATCAGCGCTCCAGCAACCGGTAGATGGCCTGGTCAGTCCCGCCGACCGAGATGGTGCCCGCCGGGGCGAACTGCCGAACGTCGCGCATCGCCTCGTACACCTGCGAGCTGACGTAGATCCCGGGTTGCGGTGAGCCGCTGTGCATTTGGTAGGCCAGGCTGACCGCACCGCCCCACATGTCGTAGACCAGGCCGGAGCGGCCCACCAGACCGCTGACGACGTTGCCGGTGTTGACGCCGATCCGCAGGCCCAGCTGGTGGCCGGTCTGGCTGTTGAACCGGTCGATGATGCGGCCGATCTCCAGCGCGAAGTCGACGGCGCGGTGAATGCTGTCCAGTCGCGGTGTGACCACCCCGCAGCTGGCCAGATAGCCGTTGTGGAAGGTGCGAATGCGTTCCACGCCAAGGGTTTCCGCCGCCGAGTCGAACTGGCGGAAGAGTTCGTCGACGGTGCCGACCAGCTGGGCCTCCGGCATCTCGGTGAACAGCTCGTCCAGGCCCACGATGTCGGCGTAGATGATGGCGACGTCCTGGTGCTTCTGGGCGATGGTCTCCTCGCCCTCCCGATAGCGTTGCAGCACCGACTCGGGCATCAGCGCCAGCAGCAGGCGGTCGTTCTCCCGGCGCTGCTCGTTGAGCAGCTCTTCCTTGATCGCGAGGTTTCGGCTCATCTCGTTGAAAGCCGCTGTCAGATCACCGATCTCGTCGCGGGCCCGGACGGGAATGTTGATGTCGTAGTCGCCGGAGCTGATCTTGCGGGTGCCCTCCTCGAGTCGCCGGACCGGGCGCACCGCCGCCTGGGCGACGAACATCGACGCTACGCAGATCACGAAAATCATTGCGGTGACCGCGATCACCAGGTTCTTGCTGAACCGGCCCAGCCGCGCGAACGCATCGGAGTTGTCCCGCGTGGCCAGGATCGACCAGTGCAGGTCGGAGTTGGGGATGTTCAGCGGGGCGTAGGCCTCCAACTCCCGGTTGCCCATGTAGTCGGTGGCGGTGACCACGCCCGTCTCGCCGCGCTGGGCCGCGCGCAGGCCCGCGGTCGCGACGGGCTGCACCAGCGTGGTGCCGCCCAGGTGGATCGCGCGGTCCACGACGTCCGGCGGGGTGCCCGCGTCGATGGCGTCGCGCCGGTATTGTTGCGGATCCTCGACGAAAACCCGCGAGTCGGAACGCATCAGATCGTCCGGGCCGGCCAGGTAGGTCTCGGTGGCCGGGCCCATCCCGGCGGCTTCCCAGTGACCGCCGGCGGTCATGATCTTGTTGATCTTGGCGGCCGGCACCGGCAGGGCCATCACGCCCTCGATCCTCCCGTTCATCCCGACCGGGGACACCACCCATGCGGTCGGGGCGTCGAGTTGCGGCTGGTAGGGCTGGAAGTCGGTGATCCACACGAAGTCGACGTCGTTGGAGGCCAAGGCTTTCTGGTAGGCCTCGCGCAGCTTCGATTCGCGGTACGGGCCGGTGAGGATGTTGGTCCCGAGATCGGGGCCCTTCATGACGCTGTAGACGACGTTGCCCTGCGTGTCGAGCAGCAGCGCGTCGCGGTAGTCGAAGCGGGTGGCGATGTCGCGGACGTAGAAATCGAAGCGGGCGTTGGCCGCCGACCATGCGCTGCCGTCCCCGGCGTCCTGCACCGGCAGCGAGTCGGGGGTGGGCCGGGGCGCGGCGGTGTAGTACGCCTGAACGTATTTCTGTGCATTGGAATTCGGCAGCACCGCATTGATGTCGATGCTGTCACCGGTGGCGTGTTTGATCGGTTTGAGCATCTGGTTGTCGTAGTAGTTGACCAGCTGCTGCTGTTGGGCCGGCGTGATGGTCGCATTGGCCAGTTGGGCGAAGCCGGTGGTGAGCGCCGCGGTCGCCTCGTTGATGGTGAAACCACCGCTCCAGACGATCAGTGAGTTCGTCACCTCCCGAAACAGCGCCTGCACCGCGCGCTTCTGCCCCTCGCGCAGCTCGATCAACCGCTCGGACTCGACCTGGCGCAACGCGTTGCGCCCCGACACCGCGCCGATGAGCCCGATCACCGCGACCCCCAGGATGCTCGACAGCAGCATGGTGATCAGGATTTTGGACTGGATGCCGAACCGGAACCGGCTGCGCAGCGGGGTTCGCCGGGTGCGCTTTGCGGGTTGCGGCGCCGGGGCAGGCGCGATGTCCGATTCGGCGTCGGTGAGTTCGCTCGTGGTCAATCGTCTGCCCTTTTCTCGCGGGAGAAGCGCGCCTAACGCAGCAGACTAGCGTGCCGACACGCGGATATTGACCGTTTGCCGTGACGCGGATCCGCGGCAAAAGGCCCGCGCCCCTGGCCTAGTTTGGCCGCCGGGGCGGCGACTAACCTCGGCGCCCATGACAGACGTCTGTGTGGTGGGCAGTGTGAACCTCGATCTGTCGCTGGCCGTCGACGCGCTGCCGCGGCCCGGCGAGACGGTGCTGGCGTCGTCGTTGCGGCAGGCCCCCGGCGGCAAGGGGGGCAACCAGGCGGTGGCGGCGGCGCGGGCGGGCGCGCGGGTGCAGTTCGTCGGCGCGGTCGGCGACGACGCGGCCGCCGGGCAGTTGCGGGCGCACCTGCAGGCCAACGGGGTCGGGCTGGACGGGGCCGTCGAGATCCCCGGGCCCAGCGGCACCGCGATCGTGGTCGTCGACGCCAACGCCGAGAACACCATCGTGGTCGCCCCGGGCGCCAATGGGCGGTTCACGCTGAACGACGAGCGTGCCCGCGCGGTGCTCGCCGGCTGCGACGTGATGCTCACCCAGCTCGAGATTCCGGTCGCCACCGCGGTCGCGGCGGCGCGGCACGCCCGGTCCGGCGGAGCGGTGGTCGTGGTGAACGCGTCGCCGGCAGGCCGGGACCCCGACTCGTTGAGCGAGCTGGCCGCCGCCGCCGACGTGGTGATCACCAACGAGGAGGAGGCCAGCGAATGGCCTTGGCGGCCAAGGCACTTGGTGGTCACCCTGGGATCGCACGGTGCCCGTTACGTCGGCGCCGACGGCGAGTACTCGGTGCCCTCCCCCGACGTCGATGCGGTGGACACCACCGGGGCCGGCGACGTGTTCGCCGGGGTGCTGGCGGCGAACTGGCCACTCGAGCCCGGTTCGCCGGATCAGCGGCGGCTGGCGTTGCGACGGGCCTGCGCCGCGGGTGCGCTGGCCACCCTGGTGCCCGGGGCCGGGGATTGCGCGCCGCGGGCCGAGGAAATCGAAAGGGCCTTGCGTGGTAAGTCTTAGCCGCGCGGGCCGCCGACGTCGTGGGCGATCCGCAGGCCGTCGCCGGTCTCCATGTCGTCGGCGGACTGGCTGAGCAGCACCCGACTTCGGCTCGGCGACAACAGCGCCGAGACGTGGTGGTGCGGACGGTCGCCGACGTAGACGAGCCGGTTGACCCTCAGCAGGGCGGCACCGATCGGCACGTCGAGCAGTTGCGCGTTGCGCGGACCGGCGATTTCGGCCGTGATCTCGTGCCGCACCCGATCCACGGCGACCCCGTTCGCCGACAGCAGCTCATACAGCGGCGCGCGCCGCAGCGCGCGCTCGGTCAGCACCGGGGCCAACTCCGGCGGCAGCCAGGCGTCGGTCACCATCAGCGGCTCGCGGGTGCGGCGCTGCCGGCGCACCCGCACGATGTGTAACAACTCGCCGGAGCGCCCCAGGGCCTCGGCGACCGCCCGGGGCGCGGACCGCACCCCCAGCTCGACGACTTCGGCCTCGGTTTCGAACTGGGTCTGCCGCAGTCCCTGCAGGTATGAGCGCCCTGTCGGCACATCGGTCGGATCATGCTGGCGTACAAAGGAACCCACGCCCTGCCGGCGCTCGATGTAGCCCTGCGCGGCCAGGTCCGCCAGCGCCCGTCGCACCGTGATGCGAGAGACCCCGAATTGATCGCACAGCGTCTGCTCGGTGGGCAACGCCTCACCCGGGGCGATGACGCCGCGGTCGATTTCGTCGTGCAACACCAGAAACAGCTGGCGGTGCAACGGCACACCGGCGGCCGCCGTCACCGGGCCGGCCTTGTCGCTGCGCTGCTGCACGATGCCCAATGCTTCCACACCATCTCGCTTGCAGGATTCGATTCGTTGTTATAAACATATAACAAATCGCCACACGGTCCGAGGGGAGCCATGACCGCCCTGCAGCAGGAGACAGTCACCGATCCGGCCGGGCCCACCGGGCTGCTCGCCACCTGGGTCGCCGAGCTGACCCTCGACGACGTCCCGCCGCCCGTCGTCGACCGCGCCAAGCACCTGCTGCTGGACGGCATCGGCTGCGCCCTGGTGGGTGCGCAGCTGCCGTGGTCGCGCATCGCCACCGACGCCGTCCTCACCCTGGAGGGAAGCGGCGACAGCATCGTCATCGGAACCGGCCGGCGGACCAGCGCACCCGCGGCCGCGGTCCTCAACGGCACGTTCATCCAGGGCTTCGAGCTCGACGACTTTCATCCGTTGGCCCCGCTGCACAGTTGCTCGCTGCTGATCCCGGCGCTGCTGTCCACGGCGGCGACGCGGTCGGCGACGACGACCGGCCGCGAGCTGCTGCTGGCCGCGATAGCCGGGTTCGAAGTCGGTCCCCGCGTCGGCCACGCCCTGCACGGCACCCAAATGCTGGACCGCGGATGGCATTCCGGTCCGGTCTTCGGCACGCACGCGGCGGCGATGGCGTCCGGCAAGCTGCGCGCGCTGCCGCCGGCGCAACTGGAAGACGCCCTGGGGCTGGCCGGCACCCAGTCGGCCGGTCTGATGGCCGCGCAGTACGAGGCGATGAGTAAGCGGATGCACCACGGCCTGGCGGCACGCAACGGCTTTTACGCGGCCGGCCTGGCGGCCGCCGGCTACACCGGCATCAAGCGGGTGTTCGAACGCGAATACGGGGGTTTCCTCAGTGTATTCGGTGAAGGCCACGATCCCGACGCCGCCGCACTGACCGCCGACCTGGGCCAGCGCTGGGAGACCTCGCTCATCATGGTCAAGTCCTACGCCGCGATGGGCGGGCTGCACGGGGCCATCGACGCGGCCCGGAGGTTGCGGAATTCTGTTGCCCCGCAAAACATCTCCTCGGTCGACATCACCGTCGGGGAGACCGTGTACAAGCACGGCTGGTGGCTACCGGAGCGGCCGCTGACCCCGATCGGCGCTCAGATGAACATCGGGTACGCCACCGCGGCCGCACTGCTCGACGGCAACGTGCTGCCCGAGCAATTCACCGCGGCCCGCCTCGATGCCGACGACATCTGGGCGCTGATCTCGGCCACCCGAGTGCATCTCGACGAATCACTGGCCGACGCCGACATCACCGAGAAGTTCCGCACCGACCTCGCTGTCACCACCCGCGAGGGAACCGTGCACCGCGCCCGGGTGGCGCTGCCGCACGGTGCGCCCAACGATCCGGTCACCAACGACGAAGTAGTGGCGAAGTTCCACGCGCTGGCCGACCGGGTGACCAGCCGCGGCCGCGCCGCGGCGATCGAACGCGCAGTGATCCGACTCGACGACCTGATCGACGTCGAGAACCTGATGGACCTGCTGGCCGACCCCGTCGCTGGGGCACTGGACTGACAAGGAACGAAGATGGCCACCACACCCGCCCGCAGGCGGCTCAGGCAATTGCTGGACAACGGCGAACTCATCGTCGCCCCAGGCGTTTTCGACGGGCTATCGGCGCACCTGGCCCGCCGGACCGGCCACGTTGCGGCGTACCTGACCGGCGCCGGCGTGGCGGCATCGGGGTTCGGGCTGCCCGACATCGGCCTGGTCACCGCGACCGAGATGGCGGATCGGGTGGCGATGATCGCGGCCGCATTGGGGGATGTCCCGCTGATCGCCGACGCCGACACCGGTTACGGCGGCCCCATGAACGTGGTGCGCACGGTTCGCGCCTACGACGCGGCCGGGGTGGCCGCCATCCAACTGGAGGACCAGGTGTTTCCCAAACGCTGCGGTCACCTGCCCGACAAGCAGGTCGTCGACGCCGCGGTGTTCGAACAGACGCTGGCCGCCGCGCTGGACGTCCGATCCGACGACGACCTGCTGGTGGTGGCCCGCACCGACGCGCGCGGCCCGCTCGGGCTGGACGCGGCGATCGAGCGCGCCAACCGGTACGCGCGCGCGGGGGCCGACATCGTCTTCGTGGAGGCGCCGCACGACGCCGGCGAAATCGAGCGCATCGCAACAGAAGTCGACGCACCCCTGCTGATCAACCTGGTGCTCGGCGGCCTGACGCCGCTGCAGTCGGCGGCGCGGCTGCACGAGCTGGGTTACGCCATCGCCATCCACCCCGGCGACCTGCTGATGCACACGACGTTCGCGATGCTGCACAGCCTGTGCGGCCTCAACGGCACCGACCCGGCCGCCCATCTGCCGGCGTCTCCGGGCGATTTCTTCGACCTGGTGGGCATGGCGCACTGGCGGGCCCTCGACGAGAAGTACGCACACACCGGGGGCCGCACATGGGCATGACCGTCATCGAGAAGATCTTGGCCCGCAAGGCCGGGCTGGACTCCGTGTCATCGGGCGACACCGTCGTCGTAGACGTCGACATGACCGTCCTGATCGACCTGCAATTCGCCACCATGTGGATATCCCCCACCCGGATTCACGACCCCGACAGGCTCGCGGTGATCATGGACCACGCGGTGCCCGCGCCCACCATCAAGGACGCCGACGGCGGCCGGCAGGCCCGCAGGTTCGTGGCCGACTTCGGCATCGAGCGCTTCTACGACGTCGGCCGGCACGGCATCTGCCACCAGGTGATCGCCGAGAACGGGCTGGCCCGTCCGGGAGAAGTGCTGGCCTGCACCGACTCTCATACCTGCGCGGCCGGCGCCTACAACAACGCCGCCCGTGGTCTGGGGCCCGCCGAAATCTACTCGATCATGTGCACCGGCACCACCTGGTTCCAGGTCGCGCCGACCATCCGCTACGAATTCCACGGCGCCAAGCCGGAGGTGGTGAGCGGAAAGGACATCTTCCTGCACATCGCCGACGAGTACGGTGACGCCCCCAACCGGAACCTCGAGTTCGGCGGGCCGGGCTTGGCCGGCATCCCGATGCACGACCGGCGGACCATCGCCACCCAGGGCGCGGAGGTGTCCGCCGATTTCAGCACCTTCGAGCCCGACGACGTGCTGACGTCGTTCCTGGCCGAACGCGGTGTCGTCGAATACGAGGCCGTCACACCGGATTCCGACGCGGCATACCACGACGTCCGACGCGTCGACCTGGCGACGCTGGAACCCTACGTGGCACGGCCGGGCACCGTGAGCCGCAACGGTTCACCGGTGTCGCGGTTGGGCAGGCAGAAGATCGACCAGGCCTTCATCGGCTCCTGCGCCAACGGGCAGCTGGAGGACCTGCGCATCGCCGCCGAGGTGCTGCGCGGCAAGACCGTCGCGCCGGGCGTGCGGCTGCTGATCACCCCCGCCTCGCAGGCCGTGTATCGAGAGGCCTTGCGGCGCGGCTACCTTCAGGACCTCGCCGACGCCGGCGCCGTCGTCACCAATTCCACCTGCGGGGCCTGCTTCGGCTACCACATGGGCCTGCTGGGGGCCGGCGAGGTGTGCATCACCGCGAGCACCCGCAACTTCACCGGCCGGATGGGCAGCACCGAAGCCGAAATCTTCATGGCCTCGCCGGCCACCGTCGCGGCGTCCGCGGTCGCCGGCTACATCACCGACCCGAGGAGTGTGACCGCATGACCCTGCGCTCGCTAATGTTCCGCGGCAAGGTCTGGGTGTTCGGCGACAACCTGAACACCGACGCCATGTACCCGGCGTTCGCGATGAAGATGCAGCCCGCCGAAGCCGCCAAACACGTGTTCTACCAGGTGCGGCCGGGCTGGACCGACGAGGTGTCGCCGGGCGATATCGTGCTGGCCGGCAAGAACTTCGGGCTGGGTTCGTCGCGACCTGTGGCGGCGTTGTTCGTCGAACTCGGCGTCGCGGGGCTGGTCGCCGAGGAATTCAACTCGCTGTTCTTCCGCAACGCCGTCAACTCAGGGCTGCCGGCCATCACCGTCCCCGACGCCACCGCGGTGTTCCGCGACGGCGACACCGGCACCTTCGACCTCGCCGAGGGCAGCTGGCGCAACGACACCACCGGCGCCTCGGGCACCGTCCCGAAACTTCCCGACCTGATCCTCGACATCATCGACAGCGGCGGTGTGCTGCCCCGGCTTGCCCGGCAGGGATACCTGCCCGGCGAGCTGGCCGACCTGCTGCGCTCGCCCACGGTGGCGATGCGCGGCGCGGGCAGCGGCGCATGAGCGCTCGACGCCGCCGTTGCCGACACCGCGCGCCACCCCGCTGACCTGCGGTTGGCAGTGTTTGGCAGCGTAGCGCGTCGATCTGGCAGTGGTGGGCGAGCAGCCTCGGTGGCGACCTGTCAGCCATCGGAAAGGAAAATCATGTCCGCCACCACGATTGACCGCACCACCGGCCGGGACGGTTTGCTCCGCCTGGCCATGCGCGCCGACGCCGCCATCAGCGGGCTGGCCGGCCTGGCCGGTATCCCGCTGGTCGGCTGGCTCGCCGAGGTGTCCGGCACCACCACGGCCTTCGAGTACGGCATGTCCGCGTTCTTGATCGGTTACGGCGTGCTGGTGTTCGGGCTGGCCGCGCTGCCCTCGGTGCGCCGCGCCGGCATGGCCGTCATCATCGGCAACCTGCTTTACACCGCGGCCGCCGTGGTGCTGGTGCTCGCCGACGTGTTCCCGTTGACGTCGACGGGTGTGGTGTTGAACCTGGCGGCCGGCGTCTACACGCTGGTGTTCGCCGAGCTGCAATACCAGGGCTGGCGGCGTGCCAGGGCGTGAGGTTCGGGGCCCGCTCGGCGAACCCGGGCGGGCCCACCGCCGCCGTTGCTAGTCCTCGGGGATTTCGCGTTCGATCTCGTCGAGCCAGATGCGCGCCGACATGTCCGACGGGGCGCGCCAGTCGCCGCGCGGCGAGAGCGCACCGCCGTGCGACACCTTGGGGCCGTTGGGCAGCGCCGAGCGCTTGAACTGGCTGAACGAATAGAACCGCTGCACGAAGACCTGCAGCCAGTGCCGGATTTCCTTGAGCGAGTAGGACGGTCGCTTGTCCTCGGGGAAGCCGGGCGGCCAGTTGCCCTGCTCGGGATCGCTCCACGCATGCCAGGCCAGGAACGCGATCTTGGACGGCCTGAACCCGTAGCGCAGCACATGGAACAGCGAAAAGTCCTGCAGCGCAAACGGACCCACCTTGGCCTCGCTGCTCTGCAGTTCCTCCTCCTCGCCGCTGGGCACCAGCTCCGGGGTGATCTCGGTGTCGAGCACCGACTGCAGCACCGCGCCGACCTCCGGCGCGAACTCCTCCGACGAGATGACCCAGCGGATCAGGTGCTGGATCAGCGTCTTGGGCACCCCGGCGTTGACGTTGTAGTGCGACATCTGGTCGCCGACACCGTAGGTCGACCAGCCCAGCCCCAGTTCGGAGAGATCGCCGGTGCCCAGCACGATGCCGCCGCGCTGGTTGGCCAGCCGGAACAGATAATCGGTGCGCAAGCCGGCCTGCACGTTTTCGAAGGTGACGTCATACACCTTTTCGCCGCGCGCGAAGGGATGGTCCATCTCCTTGAGCATCAGCTGGGCGGTCTCGCGGATGTCGATCTCGGAGAACGTCACCCCCAGTGCGCGGCACAGCTCGATCGCGTTGCGTTTGGTGCGGTCCCCAGTGGCGAAGCCGGGCAACGTGAACGCCAGAATGTCGCTGCGCGGCCGTTGTTCGCGGTCCATGGCCCGGGCGGCGACGATCAACGCGTGTGTCGAGTCCAGCCCGCCGGAAATCCCGATGACGAGCTTGGGGTAGTCCAGGGCGCGCAGCCGCTGTTCCAGCCCGGCGACCTGAATGTTGTAGGCCTCGAAGCAATCCTGTTGCAGCCGTTCGCGATCCGCGGGCACGAAGGGAAAGCGCTCGATCTCACGCCGCAAGCCGATGTCGCCGGCCGGCGGGTCGAGCCGGAACTCGATGCGCCGGAACGACTCCGACGCGATCCGGTGATGGCGCCGGTTGTCGTCGAAGGTGCCCATCCGAAGTCGTTCCGAGCGAAGCAATTCGGTGTCGATGTCGGCGATGCTGCGCCGCTCCCCCTTCGGGAACCGCTCCGACATCGCCAGCAGCACACCGTTTTCCCACACCATGGTCTGACCGTCCCAGGCCAGATCGGTGGTGGATTCCCCTTCGCCGGCAGCGGAATACACGTAGGCGGCCAAGCACCGCGAGGACGCGGAACGCGCCAGCAGGCAACGGTCCTCGGCACGTCCGATCGTGATGGGGCTGCCGGACAGGTTGGCCAGCACCGTCGCGCCGGCCAGCGCGGCCTGCGCGCTGGGCGGAATCGGCACGAACATGTCCTCGCAGATCTCCACGTGCAGCACGAAACCGGGCAGGTCGGAGGCGGCAAAGAGCAGATCCGGGCCGAACGGCGCCTCGAGGCCGGCGACGCGGACGGTGCCGCGCTCGTCGTCGCCCGGCGCGATCTGACGGCGCTCGTAGAACTCCCGATAGGTGGGCAGGTAGGACTTCGGCACCACACCGAGCAGCGCGCCGCGATGGATCACCAGCGCGGCGTTGTAGATCCGGTGCCGGTGCCGCACCGGGGCCCCGACCACCAAGACCGGCAACAGATCGGCCGAGGCCGCCACGATCGCGGCGATGGCCTGCTCCACGTCGTCGAGCAACAGGTCCTGCAGCACGATGTCTTCGATGGAATACCCGGACAGCGTCAGTTCCGGGAAGACGGCCAGCGCCGCGCTGTCGTCGTGGCAGGCGCGGGCCAGCCGCAGCACCGACTCGGCGTTCGCGGCGGGGTCACCGATGACGGTGCGATGCGTGCACGCGGCGACGCGGGCGAAGCCCTGGCTGTAAGCGTTGTAAAAGTCCATCGCCCTTCCATTGTCGCCCCACGCGTGTCAACTGCTGGCCGCCGGGTATCCCGGACGGCATGAGCGACACTGCTGTGTTGGTGGTCGACATGATGAATTCGTATCAGCATCCCGACGCTGAAAATCTAATACCCAACGTCGAGAAGATCATCGAGCCGTTGACCGGTCTGGTGCGCCGGGCCCGCGAATCCGCCGGCGTCGACCTGGTGTACGTCAACGACAACTACGGCGATTTCACCGCCCAGTTCTCCGATCTGGTCCGCTCGGCGCTCGACGGCGCCCGGCCGGACCTGGTGAAGCCGATCGCCCCGGTCTCGGGCGAAGCCGCCAGCCTGACCAAGGTCCGTCACAGCGCGTTCTATTCGACCGCGCTGGCTTACCTGCTGAGCCGGTTGGGCACCAAGCGGCTGATCATCACCGGGCAGGTCACCGAGCAGTGCATCCTCTACACGGCCCTGGACGCCTACGTGCGGCACTTCCCCGTCGTCATCCCGACGGACGCGGTCGCACACATCGACCCCGAGCTGGGCGCGGCGGCCTGCAAGATGATGGAGCAGAACATGTCCGCCGAGCTGACGACGGCGGCGGACTGCCTCGGCTGACTCGTACCCTGAACAACGTGACGGTCGGCCGCGCGGAATCCCCGGAACTGGTGGCAGTGCTGGCCGGTCGGCGGATCGCGGCGCTGACCGGTGCGGGCATCTCCACCGACTCGGGCATTCCGGACTACCGCGGGCCCGAGTCGCCGCCCAGCAATCCGATGACGATCCGCCAGTTCACCGGCGATCCGGCGTTCCGGCAGCGGTACTGGGCGCGCAACCACGTCGGCTGGCGGCACATGGACGACACGCTGCCCAACGCCGGCCACCGGGCGCTGGCCGCGCTCGAGGACGCAGCGGTGGTCACCGGCGTGATCACCCAGAACGTCGACCTGCTGCATACCAAGGCGGGCAGCCGAAACGTCATCGACCTGCACGGCAGCTACGCGCGGGTGATCTGCCTGGGCTGCGGTGACACCACGAGCCGCGCCGCGTTGGCCGAGCGGCTGGAAGCGCTCAACCCGGGCTTCATCGAGCGCACCGAGGCGATCGGCGGGCTGGCGGTGGCCCCCGACGCCGACGCGGTCGTCGCCGACACCGCGTCGTTCCGTTATCTGGACTGCGCGCGCTGCGCCGGCATGCTCAAGCCCGACATCGTCTATTTCGGCGAGAGCGTGCCCAAAGATGTTGTGGCAGCTGCCTATCGGCTCATCGACGAGGCCGATGCGCTGCTGGTCGCGGGGTCGTCGCTGACCGTGTTCTCCGGCTACCGGTTCGTGCGTCATGCCGCCGCCCGGGGCATCCCGATCGCGATCGTCAACCGCGGCGACACCCGGGGCGACCACTTGGCCACCGTCAAGGTCGACGGCGGGTGTTCGGAGTTGCTGGCCCTGCTCGCCGACGAGTTATCGCCGCTGCCAACGCATTAGCGCCACACGCGTCAGAAGGTGCACGGCATGGCGCGGATGGCGTGCACGAAATTGCCCGCCAAATAGGTGGGCTCGCCGGCCTGGATGCCGGGCAGCTGCCGGAACAACTCGGCGAAGATGGCCCGCAGCTGCGCCCGGGCCACGTGCGCGCCGAGGCAGAAGTGCAGCCCGCCGCCGCCGAAGCCGACGTGCGGGTTGGGGTCACGGCCCAGGTTCAGCCGTTCGGGATGGTCGAACGCCTCGGTGTCCCAGTTGCCGGACGGATAGAACATGACCACCTTCTCCCCCGCCAGGATGGTCTGACCGCCGAGTTCGACATCGGTTGCCGCGGTGCGGCGGAAGGTCATCACCGGGCTCGCCCAGCGGATGAACTCCTCGACCGCGGTGCCGATGCGGTGGTCGAAATCCTCGAGCAGCCAAGCCTTTTCGTCAGGGAATACGGTGAGCGCCCTGAGGGTGTGGCTGATGGTCTGCCGGGTGGTGTCGTTCCCGGCCACCGACAGCAGCACGAAGAACGCCGCCACCTCCGCGTCCTCCAGGCGGTCGCCGTCGACCTCGGCGGTGACCAGGCTGCTGATCAGGTCGTCGCCGGGCCGCTCGCGGCGCTGGGTGGCCAGGTCGCCGACGACCTGGTGCAGATACATCTGGTTTTCCAGCAGGACTTCCAGCGCCGGGCGCCCGTTGAGGAACTCCGGGTCGGCCCACGAGACCAGGGCGTCGGTGGCATGCGCCATGCGTTCCCGCTCGGATTCGGGAATGCCCATCATGTCCGAAAGCGTGCGGATGGGTAGCTCCTTGGCGCAGTGGTCGACGAAGTCACAGCCGCTGCCGGCGGCGCGCAGTTCCTCGACGATCGCCTTGGCGTTGGCCTTGATCGAGTCCTCGATGCGGCGCACCTGGCGGGGACTGAGCGCGGCGTGCGCGAGCTTGCGCAACTTGGTGTGCCGCGGCGGGTCCATCGCCAGGAACGACTGCGACGCCTCGAGCAGCTCCGCGGGAATGCTCTCGAACATCACCCCGTGCCCGGACAGGAAGACGTCGTTGTTGCGGCTGACCGTCACGATGTCGGCGCGCCGGGTGACCGCCCAGAAGCCGGGATCGGTGGGATCGGGCAGCAACGAGTCTTCGACCGGCGGATGCCAGCTCACCGGCCGCTCGGCGCGCAGCGCCGCGAACGAGCGTTCCCGCTCCGCGGCGGTGCCGGACCAGAACGCCCGCGACGACAGATCGATCTCGTCGTAGGCGCGGCCCGATCGATCGGTCCCGGACTCGCCCGTCAGCACGGCCATGATGCCGTTCCTCTCCGCTATGACACCGGTCACAGCACATCGGCGACGATATTCCTAGACAGTGTGTCTAGTCAATATGTCGAATAGTCGGCTAGGCTGGCCGTATGCCGTCGGTGACCCGCACGCCGCCGGGCCGCCGCAGCCCGGGCCGCGAGCAGCGCCGCGAGCAGCTGGAGCGCCGGCTGTTGGACGCCACCGAACGGCTGATGCGTGACGGAGCCAGCTTCACCGAGCTCAGCGTGGATCGGCTCGCCGGTGCGGCCGGCATCTCGCGGGCCAGCTTCTACATCTACTTCGAGGACAAGGGCCATCTGCTGCGCCGGCTGGCCAGCCGGGTGTTCGGCGAGCTCACCGACGGCGCGCGGCGCTGGTGGAGTGTGGCCGGGCGGCACGACCCCGACGACGTGCGGGCGGCGATGACCCGCATCATCGCCACCTATCGCCGGCATCAGGCGGTGCTGGTGGCGCTCAACGAGATGTCCGGCTACGACCCGCTGACGGCGCAGACCTACCGCGAGATACTGACCGGCATCTCCGGCCAGCTCACCCGGGTCATCGAAGACGGTCAGGCCGACGGGTCGATCCGCCCGCGGCTGGCCGCGGCCACCACCGCGAGCGCGTTGACCTGGATGGTCGAGCGGGCCTGCCAGCAGAACCTACCGGCCCAGCCGTCCGCCTACGACGCGGAGCTGGCCGACACGCTGGCCGAAATCGTTTGGGGCGCACTGTATCTCAAGCCCGCCTCGGGGAGCTGACCGCACGGCGCCGCTCACACCGCCACCAGGTCGTCGGCGTGCACCGCGGGCCTGCGCAGCTCGCCGGGCAGCTCACTGGTCGAGCGCCCCATCATGGTCGCCAGTTCGGTGGCGTCGTAGGCCACCACGCCGCGGGCCACCGGCACCGCGTCCGGCCCGCGCAGTTCCACGACGTCGCCGGCGTAGAACCGGCCGGACACCGCGGTGATGCCCGCGGGCAGCAGCGAGCGGCGCTGGTGCACCACGGCGCGCACCGCGCCCTCGTCCAGGGTCAGCGCGCCGGCCGCCTCGGCGGCGTAGCGCACCCAGAACCGCCGGGCCGACATCCGCACCGGCCGGGCGGCGAACACCGTGCCGACCGAAGCGTCGGTGAGCGCGCTGGCGGCGTCGGCCGCGGCGGCCAGCAGCACGGGCACCCCGGCGTCGGCGGCCAGCAGCGCCGAGGACATCTTCGACGTCATGCCGCCGGTGCCCAGGTCGCTGCCCGGGCCGGCGACCACGCCGGCCAGATCCTCCGCGCCCGTCACCTCCGGAATGAACTTGGCTCCCTTGGTCTTTCGCGGGTCCGAGTCGTAAAGGCCGTCGATGTCGGACAGCAAGACCAGCGCCTCGGCGCCGACCAGGTGGGCCACCAGCGCCGAGAGCCGGTCGTTGTCGCCGAACCGGATCTCGTTGGTGGCCACGGTGTCGTTCTCGTTGACGATCGCCACCGCATGCAGGGCGCGCAGCCGATCCAGGGTGCGCTGGGCGTTGGTGTGCTGGGCGCGCATCGAGATGTCGTGCGCGCTCAGCAGCACCTGCCCGACGGTGCGGCCGTAGCGGGCGAACGCCGCGCTCCAGGAATTCACCAGTGCCACCTGACCGACGCTGGCCGCGGCCTGCTTGGTCGCCAGATCCCTGGGGCGACGGGACAATCCGAGCGGC
This sequence comes from Mycobacterium sp. MAC_080597_8934, assembly GCF_000523975.1. Lineage (NCBI taxonomy): Bacteria > Bacillati > Actinomycetota > Actinomycetes > Mycobacteriales > Mycobacteriaceae > Mycobacterium > Mycobacterium sp. MAC_080597_8934. The sequence continues at coordinate 83,342 of NZ_JAOS01000042.1, forward strand.
TCGATGCCCGCGGCGATGGCACCCGACGAGACGATGACGACGTCGGTGCCGGCCTTCATCCGCGCCTCGATGGCGTCGGCGAGCCCGGCCAGCCGGCCGGCGTCGAACACCCCGGCCGGCGTGGTCAACGCGTTGGTGCCCACCTTGACCACCAGGCTGCGCGCCGTGCGGATGGCGTCGCGGTGGGCGGTCACGTGTTCTCACCGCGTTCTGTGGTTCCGCGCGCTGCATCGTCGCCGGTGCGGCGCTGCCTGCGGGCGGCCTTGCGCTCGGCGGCGCCGACCCGCTCGGTGCGCTCCAGCCGCGCGTCGGTACCGCGGCCGGACAGCACAACCTGTTGTCCGGCAGGCGTTTGCGGCTCCCAGTCGAACGTCATGTCCCCGATGGTGACCGCGCAGCCGGGTCGCGCGCCCAGCCGCAGCAACTCCTCTTCGACGCCGAGGCGGGCCAGCCGGTCGGCGAGATACCCCACCGCCTCGTCGTTGTCGAAGTTGGTCTGGCGCACCCAGCGTTCGGGCCGCGCACCGCTGACCACGAACGCGCCCGGCTGCCGCGGATCGGGTTCCACCCGAAAACCGCTGTCGTCGACGGGTACCGGGCGGATCACCGGGCGCCGCGGCACGATCTCCGGCTGGGCGGACTGGTACTCGGAGATCATCTGCCACAGCCCGAAGATCAAGGGCTGCAACCCTTCTCGAGCCACCGTCGACACCAGGAACACCGGCCAGCCGCGCTCGGCGATCTCGTCACGGACGAACTCTGCCAGCTCGCGCGCCTCGGGCACGTCGATCTTGTTGAGCACCACCGCTCGGGGCCGCTCGGTGAGATCACCCAGCGTCACGTCGCCTTGCAGGGTGGGCGTGTAGGCGGCGAGTTCGGCCTCCAGCGCGTCGATGTCGGAGATCGGGTCACGGCCCGGATCGGCGGTGGCGCAGTCGATGACGTGCACCAGCACCGCGCAGCGCTCGATGTGCCGCAGGAAGTCCAGGCCCAGGCCGCGGCCCGCTGATGCGCCCGGGATCAGGCCGGGCACGTCGGCGACGGTGAAGGTGTGCTCGCCGGCAGACACCACGCCCAGGTTGGGCACCAGCGTGGTGAACGGGTAGTCGGCGATCTTGGGCTTGGCCGCCGAGATCGCGGACACCAACGACGATTTGCCGGCCGAGGGGAAGCCGATCAAGCCGACGTCCGCGACGGTCTTGAGTTCCAGTGTCAGCTCACGGGTTTCGCCCGGCTCGCCCAGCAGCGCAAACCCGGGAGCCTTGCGGGCCCGCGACGCCAGCGCGGCGTTGCCCAGGCCGCCGCGTCCGCCCGCGGCGGCCTCGAAGCGGGTGCCCGCGCCCACCAGATCGGCCAGCAGCCGGCCGTTCTCGTCGAGCACGACGGTGCCGTCGGGCACCTTGACTTCCAGGTCGGCGCCGGCGGCGCCGTCGCGGTTGTTGCCCATGCCCTGTTTGCCGGACGGCGCGCTGATGTGCGGATGGAAGTGGAAGTCCAGCAGGGTGTGCACCTGGGGGTCGACGACGAAGACGATGCTGCCGCCGCGGCCGCCGTTGCCCCCGTCCGGGCCGCCCAGCGGCTTGAACTTCTCGCGATGGACCGAGGCGCAGCCGTTGCCCCCGGATCCGGCGCGCGCATGGATGACGACGCGGTCGACGAACCGAGGCATCGTGGATCCTCTCAGCCGTCTCGTTCGCCGAGCGTGCAGCTACCGCGAGAATTGCCTCGAATTATCGCGGTGAGTGCACGCTCGCGGCGCTCAGTCGGCGGCTTGCCCGGCCGCCACGATGTTGACGGTCTTGCGGCCGCGCTTGATGCCGAATTCGACGGCGCCGGCCTGCTTGGCGAACAACGTGTCGTCGCCGCCGCGGCCGACGCCGGTGCCCGGGTGGAACTTGGTGCCGCGCTGGCGGACGATGATCTCGCCGGCCTTGACGATCTGGCCGCCGAACCGCTTCACCCCGAGCCGCTGCGCGGCGGAATCCCGGCCGTTGCGCGAGCTGGAAGCGCCCTTCTTGTGTGCCATGTCTGTCGCCTCCCGAGCTACTTGATACCGGTGACCTTGAGGACCGTCAGCTGCTGACGGTGTCCCTGACGCTTGTGGTAGCCGGTCTTGTTCCTGAACTTGTGAATGCGGATCTTGGGGCCCTTGGTGTGCTCGAGCACCTCGCCGGTGACCGCGACCTTGGCCAGCGCGGCGGCGTCGCTGGTCACCTTGGCGCCGTCGACCACCAGGGCGACCGGCAGCGACACGTTCGAACCCGGCTCGGAGTCGAGCTTCTCGACTTTGACCACGTCCCCGACGGCGACCTTGTACTGCTTGCCGCCCGTCTTGACGATTGCGTAGGTCGCCATCGTTGCTCCTGCTCCTTCTTGTAGCCGCCGCTCGGCGCGTCGCGCGCGAACCAGCCGCGGTGCACGTGGTGGGTCTGGGTTGCGGGCCTGCGCCGTTTCCCGGGGAAGTCCCGCTGCCGCCGGCCAAAGTAGCCACCCGGCCCGACGACAACTGTCCAAGGGTACGTGACCAGCGGCTACAGGGTCAAACCGGGCACCCCCGGCGCGGCGCTCAGTCCGCGTGGATCGGCGGTCCGGCCGGCCGGCCGGCCGCGCGCCGACGCCGTGGCCGGCCGAGGGCCGAAACGCCCGGGCGCTCGGCCGCCGAGTCCCGCGCGTCTTCGGAATCGTCGGAATCCTCCGAGTCGTCGGAGTCGTCGGAGTCGTCGGAGCCCTCGGTGTCCAGGTCGTCGTCGTCCAGCTCGAGGTCCTCGTCGTCGTCGCCCAGGTCTTCCTCGTCGTCGATGTCCTCGTCATCGAGGTCCTCATCGTCGGAGTCGTCGGAGTCCTCGTCGTCGTCCTCGGTGTCCTCGAGGTCCCCGGTGTCCTCGGCCGCTTCGAGCTCCTCGGCGCGCGCCGCCTTCTTCCGCTCGAGCTCGTCACCGGCCTCCTCTTCGGCGGATTCGTCCTCGTCGGAAGCCGCCTGCGTGGACGAGCCGGCGGCCATCGCCTTGAACATCGGATGCTCGCCGGGCGAGTGGACCGGCACCTTGGCCACCACCGGCTCCTCGGCCTTGCTCTTCTTGCGCCGGCCGCGGCGCCCCCCGGACTCGGACTTCCGCCCGTTCGACGGGGCCGAGTCCACCGGGTCGGCGTGCAGCAGGATGCCACGGCCGCCGCAGTTCGGGCAGGACGTCGAGAAGGCCTCCACCAACCCGGTGCCCAACCGCTTGCGGGTCAGCTGCACCAACCCGAGCGACGTCACCTCCGACACCTGATGACGGGTGCGGTCGCGGGCCAGCGCCTCGGTCAGCCGGCGCAGCACCAGGTCGCGGTTGGACTCCAGCACCATGTCGATGAAGTCGATGACCACGATGCCGCCGATGTCGCGCAGCCGCAGCTGGCGCACGATCTCCTCGGCCGCCTCGAGGTTGTTCTTGGTCACCGTCTGCTCCAGGTTGCCCCCCGAGCCGGTGAACTTGCCGGTGTTGACGTCGATCACCGTCATGGCCTCGGTCCGGTCGATCACCAGCGTGCCGCCCGACGGCAGCCACACCTTGCGGTCCATCGCCTTGGCGAGTTGTTCGTCGATGCGGTGCACCGCGAACACGTCCGGCCCCGGCGTGCCGTCCGGGCCGGTGGCCGGCTCGTACTTGGTGACCTTCGAAACCAGGTCCGGCGCAACGGAATTCACGTATTCGTTGATGGTGTTCCAGGCGTCGTCGCCGGAGACGATCAGGCCGGCGAAGTCCTCGTTGAACAGGTCGCGGATGACCTTGACCAACACGTCGGGCTCTTCGTAGAGCGCCACCGCCGCGCCGGCCGCCTTCTCCTTGATCTCGATCGCCTTGGCCTCGATCTGCTTCCAGCGCTCCTGCAGCCGGGTGACGTCGCCGCGGATGTCGTCCTCTTTGACACCCTCGGACGCGGTCCGGATGATCACCCCGGCGTCCGACGGCACCACCTCGCGCAGGATCTCCTTGAGCCGCTGGCGTTCGGTGTCGGGCAGCTTGCGGCTGATGCCCGTCGACGACGCCCCCGGCACGTAAACCAGGTAGCGGCCCGCCAACGACACCTGCGTGGTGAGCCGGGCGCCCTTGTGCCCGACCGGATCCTTGCTGACCTGGACCACGACGTAGTCGCCGGGTTTGAGCGCCTGCTCGATCTTGCGGTCGGATCCGCCCAAGCCGGCGGCCTCCCAGTTGACCTCGCCGGCGTAGAGCACGCCGTTGCGGCCGCGGCCGATGTCGACGAAGGCCGCCTCCATCGAGGGCAGCACGTTCTGCACGATGCCCAGGTACATGTTGCCCACCAGGGACGCCGAAGCGGCCGAGGTGACGAAGTGCTCGACCACGATGCCGTCCTCGAGCACCGCGATCTGGGTGTACCGCGAGCCCTGATGCGGCGGCTCGGTGCGGATCCGGTCGCGCACCACCATGACCCGTTCGACGGCCTCGCGACGCGCCAGGAATTCGGCCTCGGTCAGCACTGGGGGGCGGCGCCGGCCGGCGTCGCGGCCGTCCCGGCGTCGTTGCCGCTTGGCCTCCAACCGGGTCGAGCCGTCGATGCCCTTGATCTCGCTGCTCGAGCTGCCGTTGCCGTCGTCCCCGCCGCTTTTGCCGTTGCGGGGAGGCCGCTCGTGCACGACGGTGTTGGGCGGATCGTCGGGCGAGGGTCCGTCCTCGTTGTCGTCGCCGGACCCGGATTTGCGGCGCCGGCGCCGGCGGCGGCGGCGATTACCGCCGTCGGCCGAGCCGTCGTCACCGGTGTCGGAGTCGTCGGCGTCCTCGGCGTCCTGGCCGTCGGAGTCGTCGTCGCCGTCCGACTGGCCGCCCTTCTTGCCCCGGTTTTGCGGCTCGTCGTCGTCGCCGTCGCCCGGCCCGTCGGATCCGCCCTGCTCGCCGCGGCCTCGCCCGCGTCCGCGACGGCCGCGGCGGCGGCGCCGGCTGGACGGCCGGTCGGCCTGCTCGTCGTCGTCGCCGTCCGAGTCGTCGGAGTCGGCGGTCTCGTCGGCATCGCCGTCGTCGTCGCTGCTTTCCAGCGGCTGCGGCGCGACGAACAGCGGCATGTAATGCGGCCGCTCGGTAGCGTCGGGGGTTTCCAGCAGCAGCCGGGATTCGGGTTCGCCGGTGATCCCGGCGTCCGGTCCGCCGCTCGCCGCGTCCTCGGCAGCCGGCTCCGGTTCTGCCGACGGCTGGGCGGCGAGCAGGTCACGCACCCGGACCGCGTCCTCGCGGTCCACCGTGGAGTGCGCGCTGCGCACGCGGCCGTCCAGCTCGCTGAGCGCGTCCAGCACCCGCTTGCTGGTGGTTCCCAGCGTTCGGGCCAGCGAATGAACTCTCAAACGGTCGGGCAGGTCCCCGGACCGGGTCGATTCTTCTGATGGGTCTGCAGTCGGTGCACCGTCTACCACGTATTCTCCTCAAGCCCCCGGGCGCGTCGTTGCGACGCGGCCACGCGAGGGCTTCGCTATGGGCCCGGGTCACTTCTCCCGGGCTTGTGATGGTCTCGCCCCGAGCGGCTCGGTAGAACCCACTCGGCGCCGTGCTGAATGACGGCCTGACATGCAGCGAACCAAGGCGACGGGGCTATGGTCGCGCTTGTCCAAGTCTTCATTCGGGTGTCTGACGCCGGTCCGGCGACGTTCACCCGAGATCAGTATCCCACATCACGGCACCGGTCCACCCGCACCTGAGGCCGCCGGCTCGGGCGGAACCGCCCGCCCCCGGCAGGCGGCGGCATCGCCGCAGCTCTAGGCGTCGGGAAACCAGAGCCCGATTTCCCGTTTCGCCGACTCGACCGAATCGGACCCGTGCACCAGGTTGAACTGCGTCTCCAACCCGAAATCGCCCCGGATGGTGCCGGGAATCGCCTTCTCCACCGGATCGGTGCCCCCGGCGAGCTGCCGGAACGCCGCGATCGCCCGCGGTCCCTCGACGATGGCCGCCACCACCGGACCGGAGGTGATGAACTCCAGCAACGACGCGAAGAACGGCTTGCCCTCGTGCTCCGCGTAATGCTGGGCGGCCAGATCTTGGCTGACGTGCCGCAGCTCCAGCGCGACGAGGGTGAGGCCCTTCCGCTCGATCCGGCCGATGATCTCCCCCACCAGCTGCCGCTGGACGCCGTCCGGCTTGATCAGTACCAATGTCCGTTCGGTCACGGCGGACAGCGTACATAACCAGCTGGCCAGGCGCCGGGCGTCATCCCTGCCGGCGGCGGACCTCGGCGCGGAAGTAGGCGATCAGCGCCCACAGCCCGGTGAACAGCACACCGATGAACCCCACCCCCGGGTACACGGCGAAGCCGGCCAGCAGGATCGCCTGCGCGCCCAGGTTGACCCAGATCGCCCACGGTCTGCGCTGCACCCCGGCCAGCAGCACCAGCAGAACGGCCAGCCCGATCAGATAGCCCAGCGACACCCGCGTCAGCCCGCCGCCGACCGCGCCCACCACCGGGATCGCCAGCAGCACGACGATGGCCTCCAGGATCAGGGTGGCGGCCATCACCGCGCCGAAGCTGCGCCACGGGTCGGCCGCGCCGCGCTGCTGCGGGCCTTCGGGTGGGTCGGGCCGGGTCATTGCGGATCACGACCGAACAGGGTTCGCGCCGCGCCGGCGGTGACCACCGAGCCGGTGATGACGATCCCGGTCCCGGCGAAGTCCTCGGCCTGCCCGTCCACCAACCCGTCCCGGACGGCGTCGTCGACCAGCGCGGTCGCGACGTCGATGGCGTCGCTGAGGTTCTCGGCGGTGCTCACCCGATCGGGGCCGAACTGCTCGCGCGCCGCCAGGGCCAGCGACTCGACGTCGAGCGCCCGCGGGGACCCGTTGTGGGTGACCACCACGGAGTGGAACACCGGCTGCAGCGCGGCCAGGATGCCGTCGACGTCCTTGTCGGCGAGGACGCTGAGCACGCCGACCAGGAAGCGGAAGTCGAATTCGTCGGCCAGCGTGCGCGCCAGGGCCGCCGCGCCGGCGGGATTGTGCGCGGCGTCGATGAAAACCGTTGGGGCGCTGCGCATTCGCTCAAGCCGGCCGGGGCTTGTGACGGCGGCGAAACCGGCACGAACGGCGTCGACGTCGAGCTGGCGCTGGGCGCCGGCGCCGAAGAACGCCTCGACCGCCGCCAGGGCCAGCGCGGCGTTGTGCGCTTGGTGCTCGCCGTGCAGCGGCAGGTAGACGTCGGAATACACCCCGCCCAGCCCCTGCAGCTGCAGCAGCTGCCCGCCGATTGCGACCTGCCGGCCCAGCACCGCGAACTCCGAGCCCGCGCGGGCCACCGCGGCGTCGGCCTGCACGCACTGCGCCAACAGCACCTCCATCACCTCCGGCGGCTGCTGGGCGATGACCGCGACGGTGTCGGGTGCCCCCGCGGGCGCCCGGGTGATGATGCCGGCCTTCTCCCCGGCGATCCCGGCGAGATCGTGGCCCAGGTAGTCGACGTGGTCGATGGAGATCGGGGTGATGACCGCGACCGGGGCGTTGACCACGTTGGTGGCGTCCCAGCGTCCCCCCATGCCCACCTCGACCACGGCGACGTCGACCGGGGCGTCGGCGAACGCGGCGAACGCCATCGCGGTGAGCACCTCGAACTTGCTCATCGCGGGTCCCCCGGCGGCTTGCGATTGCTGATCGACCATCTGCACGAACGGCTCGATTTCGCGGTAGGTGTCGACATACCGGGCCGGGCTGATCGGCTTGGCGTCGATCGAGATGCGCTCCACCGCGGATTGCAGGTGCGGGCTGGTGGTGCGCCCGGTGCGCCGGTGCAGCGCGGTGACCAGCGCGTCGATCATCCGGGCCACCGAGGTCTTGCCGTTGGTGCCCGCGACGTGGATGGACGGGTAGGCGCGCTGCGGCGAGCCCAACAGGTCCAGCAGTGCGCTGATCCGGGTCAGGCTGGGCTCGATTTTGGTCTCCGGCCAGCGCTGGTCCAGCAGGTGTTCGACCTGCAGCAGCGCGGCGATCTCGTCCGGGGTGGGGACCGGGTCGGGAACGTCGTGCTCCGGCGCCCAGTCGGGCGGCTCGGTCATTGCAGCACTGCCAGCCGCGCGTTGATCCGCTCGCTTTCCTCCTGCGCCAGCCGCTGTCGGTCCCGGATCTTGTCGACGACGTGCGGGGGCGCCTTGGCCAGGAAGTCCTCGTTGGCCAGTTTGGCGGTGGTCGACGCCAGCTCCTTGTGGGCGGCGGCCAGATCCTTTTCCAGCCGGCGCCGCTCGGCGGCGACGTCGATGCTGCCCGAGGTGTCGAGCTCGACGACCACGGTGCCGCCGCGCAGCCGCACCTCCACCGACGCCGACGGGCGGAAGTCGGGCCCCGCGTCGGTGAGCCAGGCCAGCGAGGTCACCGCGCTCACCTGGGTGTCCAGGTCGGATTCCGTGACACCGGCCAGTCGGGCCGGCACCTTCTGCCGGTCCGCCAGCCCCTGGTCGCTGCGGAACCGGCGGACCTCGGTCACCAGCTTCTGCATGTCGGTGATCCGTTGCGTGGCAACCTGATCCAGGCCGACGCCGGACGACCGCGGCCAGTCGGCGATCACCAGGGACTCGTTGCCGGTCAGGGCCTGCCACAGCGCCTCGGTGATGAACGGGATCACCGGGTGCAGCAGCCGCAGCAGCGTGTCCAGTGTTGTTGCCAGCACCGCCGTGGTATGCGTAATCCCTTCGGCCAGTTGCGTTTTGGCCAATTCGACGTACCAGTCGCAGAATTCGTCCCAGGCGAAGTGGTAGAGCGATTCACAGGCCCGGCTGAACTCGTAGTTGTCGAACGCCGAATCGACTTCCGCGCGAACCTCTTCCAGCCGCCCAAGGATCCATCGGTCGGCGTCGGTCAGCTCGTCGAGCGGCGGCAGCTGCGCCAGCTGCGCGCCGTTGAGCAGCGCATAGCGGGTGGCGTTGAACAGCTTGGTGCAGAAGTTGCGCGACGCCCGGACGTGATCCTCCCCGATCGCCAGATCGCCGCCGGGGCTGGCGCCGCGGGCCAGGGTGAACCGCAGGGCGTCGGCGCCGAACATGTCCACCCAGTCGAGCGGGTCGATGACGTTGCCCTTGGACTTGCTCATCTTGCGACCGGACTCGTCGCGGATCAGCCCGTGCAGGAAGACGTCGGTGAACGGCACCTGCGGGCCGCGCCGGCCGTCCAGGGTGATGGCGTCGTCGTCGCCGACGAAGGTGCCGAACATCATCATTCTGGCCACCCAGAAGAAGAGGATGTCGTAGCCGGTGACCAGAACGCTTGTGGGATAGAACTTTTCCAGCTCCGGCGTCTTCTGCGGCCAGCCCAGGGTGGAGAACGGCCACAGCGCCGAGGAGAACCAGGTGTCCAGCACGTCGGGGTCCTGCTCCCAGCCCTCGGGCGGCGTTTCGTCGGGGCCGACGCAGCGTTGTTCGCCGTTGGGCCCGTACCAGATCGGGATGCGGTGGCCCCACCACAGCTGCCGCGAGATGCACCAGTCGTGCATGTCGTCCACCCAGGCGAACCAGCGCGGTTCCATGCTGGTCGGGTGAATCACCGTGTCGCCGTTGCGGACCGCGTCACCGGCGGCCTTGGCCAGCGATTCCACTCGGACCCACCATTGCAGCGACAGCCGCGGCTCGATCGGCTCGCCGCTGCGCTCGGAATGCCCGACGCTGTGCAGGTAGGGTCGCTTCTCCTCGACGATGCGGCCCTGCGCGGCCAGCGCCTCGCGCACCGCGACCCGGGCCGCGAACCGGTCCATGCCGTCGAATTGTGTTCCGGTGTCGGCGATTCGACCCCTGGTGTCCATGATCGAGATCATCGGCAACTGGTGGCGCAGCCCGATCTCGAAGTCGTTGGGGTCGTGCGCGGGCGTGACTTTGACTGCGCCGGTGCCGAATTCGGGGTCGACGTGCTCGTCGGCGACGATCAGCAGCTGCCGGTCCACGAACGGGTGCGGCAGGCTGCTGCCGACCAGGTGCCGGTAGCGCTCGTCGTCGGGATGCACCGCGATGGCGGTGTCGCCCAGCATCGTCTCGACCCGGGTGGTGGCCACCACGATGTGAGGGCCCGAGTCGTCGAGCGAGCCGTAGCGGAACGACACCAGCTCGCCCTCGACCTCCTCGTAGTTGACCTCGATGTCGGAGAGGGCCGTCTGCAGCACCGGCGACCAGTTGACCAGCCGCTCGGCGCGGTAGATCAGCCCGGCGTCGTAGAGCCTTTTGAAGATGGTGCGCACGGCCCGGGACAGGCCCTCGTCCATGGTGAACCGGTCGCGGCTCCAGTCCACCCCGTCGCCGAGCCGGCGCATCTGGCCGCCGATGGCGCCGCCGGACTCGCGCTTCCAGTCCCACACCTTCTCGATGAACAGCTCGCGACCGAAGTCCTCTTTGGTCTTGCCGTCGACGGCGAGCTGCTTTTCCACCACGCTCTGGGTCGCGATGCCGGCGTGATCCATGCCGGGCTGCCAGAGCACCTCGTAGCCCTGCATCCGCTTGCGCCGGGTCAGGGCGTCCATCATGGTGTGCTCCAGCGCGTGGCCCATGTGCAGGCTGCCGGTGACGTTGGGCGGCGGCAACACGATCGAGTAGCCGGGTTTGTCGCTGGCCGGGTTCGCGGTGAAGTACCCGGCGTCCACCCACTGGCGGTAGATCGCGTATTCGGCCGCGGCCGGGTCCCACGACTTGGGCAGGTCGGTGGCGGGGCTGCGGCTGGCGGTCACCCGTCAATTCTAGGGAGCGACGTTTACCTTCATGTAAGTGCCCGAACCGTGAGCCGGGTCACCCGGCGAGCCGGTCGACCTGCAAGGACACGCCCGCGCCGGGGAATCGGTCCAGCAGCGCGTCGCCCATTGCGGCCGCGGGGGTGAGAACCCCGTACAGCTGCGGGAGCTTGTCGCGGTCGAAGGCCAGCGCCAGCCCGCTCTCCCCCAACAGCACCGAGGTCGCCTTGTAGCCGGGGTCCCCGCGCTGTTCCATCCGGGCCACGTAGCGGGCGCCGCTGGTGGTCGTGGTGTAGGTCTCGATCCGGTAGTAGCCGCGCTCGCGGGCCGCCGGGCTGGGGCCGGTTCCCGGCTTGGGCACGATGCGCTCCACCAGCCGGCGGGGCAGGAAGCGGAAATAGCGGCTGCCCAACCCGAACGTCGCGGCGGCCGTTCCGCCCACCACCGCGGAGGCCACCGGCGCCAGCGGCGACGAGCCCAGGCTCATGCTTTCGCTGTAACGCAACGACCGACCGTAGGCCCAGTCGAGCAATGCGTTGCTGCGCCGCACGATCCGGGTGTTGTAGGGCGCCATGACGAAGCCCGCGGTCCATACCCCGGCCAGTTCCGGCGCGATCTGGCGACCCCGTCGCCACGGCAGATCGGGCTGCGGCCCGACGTCGGGTTCGGCGCCGCGGTCGCTGCTCAATGTGTAGGGGTCGGCGAGCTGGCGCCGGGCCTCGGGATCGCGGGATGCGGTGTCGAGCACTTCGAGCATCGAGGCGACGGTGCCGCCGGACACCCCGCCGGAGAAGGAACGCACCACCAGGTCGGTGTCGACGAGCTCGCCGGCGCCGTCATCGCGCGCCGCCCGGTACAGGGCGTACACGCTGAGGTCCGACGGCACCGAATCGAATCCGCAGGCGTGCACGATGCGGGCGCCGGTATCCGCGGCCTGCTTGTGATAGGAGTCGATGCTGTCCCGGACGAACATCGCCTCTCCGGTCAGGTCGGCGTAGTCGGTGCCGGCGGCCGCGCACGCGGCCACCAGCGGCAGCCCGTAGCGGGTGTACGGGCCGACCGTGGTGATGACGACCTGGGTGCGGGCCGCCATCTTGTTGAGGGTGGCGGGCGAGCTGGCGTCGGCCTGCAGGACCGACCAGGACTGCGCGGCGTCGCCGAGCGAGTCGCGGACGGCACGCAGCTTCTCGGTGGACCTGCCGGCCAGCGCAATCCGCTTGTCCGGTGCCGCCCCGGCCAGGTACTCGGCGGTGAGCTTGCCGACGAAGCCGGTAGCCCCATACAACACAATGTCGAATTCGCGCGGTGTTGCGGTCACCGGCCCGACGCTACCCCTGGAGCCAAGAAGTGCCGGGCACTAGGCCCGGCACTTCTTGGATGGCTGGGATCAGCCGCGGCGGCCGCACACCGGCCACGCGCCGATGCCCTGCGAGTGCAGCACGTTCTCGGCGACCCGGATCTGCTCCTCGCGGCTGGCGCCGGCCGGGGAGCCGCTGCCGCCGTTGGCGTGCCAGGTGCTCGAGGTGAACTGCAGGCCACCGGCGTAGCCGTTACCGGTGTTGATCCCCCAGTTGCCGCCCGACTCGCACTGCGCGATGGCGTCCCAGTTCACGCTGTACGCCTTGGGAGCGGGAGGCGGCGGGACGTCCGGGCCCGGGGCCGGCGGCGCATCCGGGCCGCGGCGGCGGGCGTCCGGAGCCGGGGAGGCGGAGCGTCCGGGGCCGGCGGGGCGTCCGGAGCCGGGGCGGCGGAGCGTCCGGGCCGGGGCGGTGGCGCGTCCGGGCGGGGCCGGCGGCCGGCATGTTCGGGTCGAAGCCCACCTGCTCCGCGTCTGCGTGAGCAGTAGCGGACGGGATGGTCACGAGCGTGCCCGTGACCGCGGCGAGAATGAGCGTCTTGCGGACGTTCCTCAATATCCTTCCTTTCGCGGTGCGCGCGCGCCAAAGCAAGCCCACGAAGGTGGGCTGAGGCTGTTGGTTGAATGCCTGCTTCGGGACGTGCCGTCTGGGTCGGGCACGACAGCGGCGGGCCAGGTCTGCCGGCGGGCTTCACCCACCGGTCACGGGCGGGCTGTCGCCGTCCGTGCCGCCGCTCACACGCGGGTCCGTGGATTCAATTTTCGATTACTCTTCCGTAACCCGTTGTGGGCTAACACGGACCGTAGAAGACGCCGCTGCATTCGTCATCTTCGGAAACTGGATATCTCGTTTCGGTAACGAGCCGATCACGCCGCGATAGCGCGGGCATTTTCGCAGGTCGTGCGCGCATTTTCGGCGGGAGCTCGCGGATTGCCCGGGCAAACAAATGGTGAGCCGAATCACGCGTATTTTGTGAGCTGGCGCACCATCGTTTGCCGGGTGAACAGCCCGATCCGGTGGTGCTTCAACGCATTCGACCCCCACCGATGGGGGTTCGGGAGGATAACGCAGCGGGCGCCACAACAGCGCGCGCCACGCCGAGTAGCAGCACATCGTGCGCCCGTACGTCGAGTAGCGCTGTGCTGCATGGTTTTTCGGAAAGCAAATTGTCCACTGGGTACACCGATGCCGCGGTCCGTCGGCATCGTATTACCAACGCCCGCAATAGCTTTCACCAAATAAGCAGTGCTGCAATGCCTTTCGCAGGCCCCACGCGATGCCCACCGTGCACACCCGGGTCGCGGGAATTCACCGATTCGAATTTGCCACGCCCCGACAGCGTCATGGGTGGGCGGGCCACTTGCAAAACCGTGGGACGCCCGCACCGATTCCGACACGTGCATTCAAATCGCCGCTGCCCCAACAGATCACGATGGGAAGCTGGTATGGACGGGCCAGACCGATTCGAAAGGGAACAATAACGCCGCATTCGCTTGCGCTACCGCATTGATGGCGGCCGCGAATTCGGCGGCAGAGGGGAATTCGCTGAATTCGCCGGCCGATTGTCAGGCCCGCGCCTGCGCCAGGGCGCGCAGGTCGGCCTCGGTGTTGACGTTGGCCAGGAACCGCGATTCCGGCAGCACGATCTGCTGGGCGTCGGAGGCGTCGATCAGGGCTCGCATCGATCGGGCGCCGCCGGCGACCAGCCGGTCGATCCGCTCGGCCAGATCGGTGCGGTACAGCGAGGCAAGGTAGTGACTGCGGCCGTCCCACGGCAGCACCACCTCGGCCTTGGTTTCGGTGGCCAAATGCACCAGGTCGTCGATCAATTCGGGGGACAGCAGCGGCATGTCGACGGCGCAGACGAACGCGTACCGGGCGCCCGCCTCGGCGGCGGCGCGCAGGCCCCGGCCGGTCGCCGGGAGCGGCCCCTGGCCGCGTATCTCGTCGCGGATGATGCGCGCCGTCACCTCGGGCAACGGTTGCCCCGGGGCGGCCATCACGAAGATCGGGTCGCAGCGCTGGGTCTGCACCCCGACGACGTACTCGAGGAGCGTCGCGGCCCCGCGGGGCCCCGGCAGGGTGGCCTTGTCGCGGCCCATCCGCCGCGATTCACCGCCGGCAAGCACGATCCCTGCCAGTTGCATCGAGTCGGCCACGTCAGTCGACGGTCCAGGTGTCGCGGCCGCGCAGCAGCGACTGCAGCGCCGCGGAGTCGAACGCCTTGGCCGACTGGGCGGCCTGGACCTGGGCGCGCGCGGCGTCGTCGTAGGTGGGCCGGCTGATGTCGCGGAAGATGCCCAGCACGGTGTGCTCGAGGTTCTGGTCCGACAGCCGCGACAACGCGAAGGCGTATGCCGAGTTGTCGGTGTGCGCGTCGTGCACCACGATCTCGTCGACCGACACGTCGGCGGTCTTGGCGACCTCCAGGCCGAAGCCGGACTTCACCACGCAGTATTCGCCGTTGGCGCCGAACACAATTGGTTCGCCGTGCCGGACGCTGATGACCCGCTCCTCGGCGCCCTCCTTGCGCAGCACGTCGAACGAGCCGTCGTTGAAGATCGGGCAGTCCTGCAGGATCTCGACGACGGCGGCGCCCCGGTGCCCGGCCGCCGCCTGCAGCACCTCGGTCAGACCGGCCCGGTCGGAGTCCAGTGCGCGGCCGACGAAGGTCGCCTCGGCGCCCAGGGCCAACGACACCGGATTGAACGGGTGGTCCAGCGATCCCATCGGGGTCGACTTGGTGATCTTGCCGACCTCCGACGTGGGCGAGTACTGCCCCTTGGTCAGCCCGTAGATCCGGTTGTTGAACAACAGGATCGTGATGTTGACGTTGCGGCGCAGCGCGTGGATCAGGTGGTTGCCGCCGATCGACAATGCGTCGCCGTCACCGGTGACCACCCAGACCGAGAGGTCCTCGCGGGCCAGCGCCAACCCGGTGGCGATGGCCGGCGCGCGGCCGTGGATGGAGTGGAAGCCGTAGGTTTCCAGGTAGTACGGGAAGCGGCTCGAGCAGCCGATGCCGCTGAT
This sequence comes from Mycobacterium sp. MAC_080597_8934, assembly GCF_000523975.1. Lineage (NCBI taxonomy): Bacteria > Bacillati > Actinomycetota > Actinomycetes > Mycobacteriales > Mycobacteriaceae > Mycobacterium > Mycobacterium sp. MAC_080597_8934. Next base: position 98,404 of record NZ_JAOS01000042.1, read on the forward strand.
GAACACGATGTTCTCGCGGCGCAGCCCCAGGTCCGGCAGGAAGTTGCGGATGGTGTTGAGGATGACGTAGTCCCCGCAGCCCGGGCACCAGCGGACCTCCTGGTCACTGGTGAAGTCCTTGGCCTTCTGCGGCTGGTCCGTTGTGGGAACCCCGTCGTTCTTGGTCAACTTCGCGGTCAGACCGAGGTCCTTACCCGCCAAGTTGCCGACCACGTCAGTCACGAGCGCCGCTCCTCCTCATCGCTTCGCTCTGCATCGTCGCGGCGCAGGTCACGAGCGCCGCTCCTCCTCATCGCTTCGCTCTGCATCGAACCGGCCGTCACCAGTGCCCTCATGCGCTGGCTCCAACCGTTGCCGCCGCCATCCTGGCGACCATCGTCTTGTCGTTCTCGACCTCGGCCAGCGTCCCGCCCAGCGCGGCGCGAATGACGCGACCGATCTCGTCGGCAAGGAACGCCACACCCTGTACCTTGCTGACCGATTGCACGTCGACCAGGTACTTGCCGCGCAGCAGCAGGGCCAGCTGCCCCAGGTTCATCTCCGGGCACACCACCTGCGGGTACCGCCGCAACACCTCGCCCAGGTTGGCCGGGAACGGGTTGAGGTAGCGCAGGTGGGCGTGCGCCACCTTGATGCCCTTGCGCCGCGCGCGCCGGCAGGCCTCACCGATCGGGCCGTAGGAGCTGCCCCACCCGATCAGCAGCAGCTCGGCGTCGCCGGTGGGGTCGTCGACCTCGAGATCGGGCACCGAGATGCCGTCGATCTTGGCCTGGCGCAACCGCACCATCAGGTCGTGGTTGACCGGCTCGTAGGAGATGTTGCCCGAGCCGTTCGCGGCTTCCAGCCCGCCGATGCGGTGCTCGAGGCCCGGCGTGCCCGGGACGGCGAATTGCCGGGCCAGCGTCTCGGGGTCGCGGGCGTAGGGCTGGAACGGTTCGTCCGGCTTGGCGAAGGCGTGCGTGATGCGCGGCAGCGTGCTGACGTCCGGAATGCGCCACGGCTCTGAGCCGTTGGCGATCGCGCCGTCGGACAACACGATCACCGGGGTGTGGTACGACACCGCGATGCGCGCCGCCTCCAGCGCGGTTTCGAAGCAGTCCGACGGCGAGCGCGGCGCCAGCACCGCGACCGGCGACTCGCCGTTGCGGCCGAACAACGCCTGCAGCAGGTCGGCCTGCTCGGTCTTGGTGGGCAGCCCGGTCGACGGCCCGCCGCGCTGCACGTCGACGACGAGCAGGGGCAGTTCGGTCATCACGGCCAGCCCGAGCGCTTCGGACTTCAGCGAGATGCCCGGCCCGGACGTGGTGGTGACGCCCAGCGCGCCGCCGTAGGAGGCGCCGATCGCGGCGCAGATCCCGCCGATCTCGTCCTCGGCCTGGAAGGTGATGACGTTGAAGTTCTTGTGCTTGGACAGCTCGTGCAGGATGTCGGAGGCCGGCGTGATCGGGTAGCTACCCAGCACGACCGGAATGTCGGCCAGCTGACCGGCCGCGACGATGCCGTAGGCCAGCGCGGTGTTGCCGGAGATCTGCCGGTATTCACCGGCCGGCAGCGTCGCGCGGGAAACCTCGTACGTGGTGCCGAACGCCTCGGTCGTCTCGCCGTAGTTCCAGCCGGCCTTGAGCGCCAGCACGTTGGTCTCGGCGACCTCGGGCTTGCGGGCGAACTTCTCCCGGATGAACTTCTCGCTGGTTTCGATCGGCCGACCGTACATCCACGACAGTAGGCCCAGCGCGAACATGTTCTTGGCCCGCTGGCCGTCCTTCTTCGACGCGCCGATGGATTCGACGGCACCGAGCGTCAGGGTGGTCATCGCGACGGAATGCACCACGTAGTCGGACAACTCGTCGGTCTCCAGCGGGTTGGTGACGTAACCCACCTTGGTCAGGTTGCGCTTGGTGAACTCGTCGGAGTTCGCGATCACCATGCCGCCGCGGGGTAGGTCGCCGATATTGGCCTTCAGCGCAGCGGGATTCATCGCGACGAGGACGTCGGGCCGGTCGCCGGCGGTCAGGATGTCGTAGTCGGCGATCTGAATCTGGAACGACGAGACACCGGGCAGAGTGCCTGCGGGCGCGCGGATCTCGGCGGGGTAGTTCGGCTGGGTCGCCAGGTCGTTGCCGAAAAGCGCTGCCTCGGAGGTGAACCGGTCGCCGGTGAGCTGCATGCCGTCACCGGAGTCACCGGCGAAGCGGATGACGACCTGTTCCAGGCGCTGACGGCTAGATCCGTTGGGGGAAGCCCCATTCTGTGAGTCTGATCCGGCTCCGCTGCCGTTCGGATCCACGTCGTTGCCCTCCATTTGTTCACCGGACAGACAGTTCGCGCAGCTTCAGATTACGCGCCGGCGAAGTGAGTCTCCGGCCATCACGGTTTTATGTCACTGGCGGTACCAATTATGGCACTCATTTCGCGCGTACATGGTCACCTGATACCCGCCACACGCGGGCGTTAACTCACCAAAAGCCCAAGTCAGGGTGGTGGCGCCGACGCGGACCGCACCAAACTGTGTTATTGGTCACGTCGTGAGCGTTAACCGCCGCGCTTAGCCGCAGCAGGGGCGCGGCGTCGCGTCAGGCGCTCTTGTCGCGACGCTCGGTGCGCGACGGCTTGCGCGGCACGATCGTCGGCAACACGTTGTCCTGCACGGTCTCCTTGGTCACCACGACCTTGGCGACGTCGTCGCGGCTCGGGATGTCGTACATCACCGGCAGCAGCACTTCTTCCATGATCGCGCGCAGGCCGCGGGCCCCGGTGCCGCGGTGGATGGCCTGGTCGGCGATCGCCTCCAGCGCGTCGTCGGTGAACTCCAGCTCCACGCCGTCCATCTCGAACAGCCGGGTGTACTGCTTGACCAGAGCGTTCTTCGGCTCGGACAGGATCTTGACCAGCGACTCGCGGTCCAGGTTGGTGACCGAGGCGACCACGGGCAACCGGCCGATGAACTCGGGGATCAGACCGAACTTGATCAGGTCCTCGGGCATGACCTCGGCGAAGTGATCGGTGGTGTCGATCTCGGCCTTGGAGCGCACCTCGGCGCCGAAACCCAGGCCCCGCTTGCCGACGCGCTCGTAGATGATCTTCTCCAGCCCGGCGAAGGCGCCCGCCACGATGAACAACACGTTGGTGGTGTCGATCTGGATGAACTCCTGGTGGGGGTGCTTGCGGCCGCCCTGCGGCGGCACCGATGCCTGGGTACCCTCCAGGATTTTCAGCAGGGCCTGCTGCACGCCCTCCCCCGACACGTCGCGGGTGATCGACGGGTTCTCGCTCTTGCGCGCGATCTTGTCCACCTCGTCGATGTAGATGATGCCGGTCTCGGCGCGCTTGACGTCGTAGTCGGCGGCCTGGATCAGCTTCAGCAGGATGTTCTCCACGTCCTCACCGACGTATCCGGCCTCGGTGAGCGCGGTGGCGTCGGCGATGGCGAACGGCACGTTGAGCATCTTGGCCAGCGTCTGGGCCAGGTAGGTCTTGCCGCATCCGGTCGGCCCCAGCATCAAGATGTTGGACTTGGTCAGCTCGACCGGTTCGTGGCGCGAGTCGCGGCCCTTCTCGCCGGCCTGGATGCGCTTGTAGTGGTTGTAGACCGCCACGGCCAGCGTCCGCTTGGCGGTGTCCTGCCCGATGACGTATCCCTCGAGGAACTCCCGGATCTCGATCGGCTTCGGCAGCTCGTCGAGCTTGACGTCGTCGGCGTCGGCGAGCTCCTCTTCGATGATCTCGTTGCAGAGGTCGATGCACTCATCGCAGATGTACACGCCGGGGCCAGCAATGAGTTTCTTGACCTGTTTCTGGCTCTTTCCGCAGAACGAGCACTTCAGCAGGTCACCGCCGTCTCCGATGCGCGCCATGGTGCTGAGGGCCTACTTCCTGTTCGCCGTTGGTCTTGCCTGTCCCGCATGTATTCACCGACGCTACCCGCTTGATCGGGCCCGCCGCGACCATAAACGCCGAATCGCGCTCATGGTATTTGCGGGGGTTCGTGCCTCTTTCCGTATGGATGAAACATATAGCCACACGGTGGCCGTGACTCGCGATAGACGCGCTTTGCGTGTCTTTGGCGTGTCGCGGTCGTGATGCGACCGAGCCTGGCGGCCGGCTCGAGGCGTGGGCGAACCCCCACGAAATCACCCTACAGTGGCCAGGTGGGTTCAGCCCGGGGCTTCACCTGGCCCAGCGATCCCGTGCTGCTCGACGGCGGCCTGGCCACCGAGCTGGAAGCGCGCGGTCACGACCTCTCCGACCCGTTGTGGTCGGCGCGGCTGCTGGCCGACGCCCCGCAGGAGATCGTCGCGGTGCACGCCGCCTACTTCCGCGCCGGGGCGATGATCGCGACGACGGCCAGCTACCAGGCGTCCTTCGAGGGCTTCGCGGCCCGCGGAATCAGCCGTTCCGACACCGCCGGATTGCTTCGGCGCAGTGTCGAACTCGCCAAGGCCGCGCGGGATGAGGCAGGTGTTGCGGGCCACGTGGCCGCGTCGGTGGGCCCGTACGGCGCCGCACTTGCGGACGGCTCCGAATACCGCGGCCGCTACGGGCTCAGCGTGAGGCAGCTGGAGGACTGGCACCGGCCGCGGCTGGAGGTGTTGGCCGACGCCGACGCGGACGTCTTGGCAGTGGAAACCATCCCCGACGTCGACGAGGCCGAGGCGCTGGTGAATCTGGTGCGCTCGCTCGGTGTGCCGGCGTGGCTGAGCTACACCATTGACGGCGCCCACACCCGGGCGGGTCAGCCGCTAGCCGACGCTTTCGCGGTGGCGGCAGGGGTGCCCGAGATTGTCGCTGTCGGCGTCAATTGCTGCGCGCCGGATGACGTGTTGCCCACGATCGAGATCGCCGCGGCGATCGGCAAACCCGTGATCGTCTACCCGAACAGCGGAGAGCACTGGGATGCCTTGCGGCACAACTGGACCGGGCCGTCGCGGTTTTCGGCGCCGCTGGCCGCGCGGTGGCTGGCGGCGGGAGCACGTATCGTCGGCGGATGCTGCCGGGTGCGGCCCACCGACATCGCGGCCGTTCGCCGAGCGTGCAGTGACGGCGAAAATTCCGCCAAAAAATCGCCCTGAGTGCACGTTCGGCGCAGCGAGTTAGGCCGTCTGCGCCGACAGCTTGCGGTACTCCAGCACGGTGTCGATGATCCCGTAGTCCTTGGCCTCTTCGGCGGTCAGGATCTTGTCCCGGTCGGTGTCCTTGCGGATGGTCGCGGCGTCCTTGCCGGTGTGACGGGCCAGGGTGGTCTCCATCAGCGTGCGCATCCGCTCGATCTCGGCGGCCTGGATCTCCAGGTCGGAGAACTGCCCCTGGATCACGCCCTGCAGCGACGGCTGGTGGATCAGCACCCGCGCGTTGGGCAGCGCCATCCGCTTGCCCGGGGTGCCGGCGGCCAGCAGCACCGCCGCCGCCGAGGCGGCCTGACCGAGGCACACCGTCTGAATGTCGGCGCGCACGTACTGCATGGTGTCGTAAATGGCCATCAGCGAGGTGAATCCGCCGCCGGGCGAATTGATGTACATGGTGATGTCGCGGTCCGGGTCCAGCGACTCCAGCACCAGCAGCTGCGCCATGATGTCGTTCGCCGACGCGTCGTCCACCTGGACGCCGAGGAAGATGATGCGCTCCTCGAACAGCTTGTTGTACGGGTTGGATTCCTTGATCCCGAAGCTGGAGTGCTCGATGAACGACGGCAGGATGTAGCGCGCCTGGGGCTGGATCTGAGGGTTCACTGTGCTTCTCCGTTGGTGATGGTGGCGGCGCGGGTGATGATGTGGTCGACGAACCCGTACTCGAGGGCCTCCTGGGCGGTGAACCAGCGGTCGCGGTCGGAGTCGGCCTCGATGCGTTCGATCGACTGTCCGGTGAATTCGGCGTTGAGCCGGAACATCTCCTTTTTGATGACGTGGAACTGCTCGGCCTGGATGGCGATGTCGGCCGCGCTGCCGGTGACCCCGCCGAGCGGCTGGTGCATCAGGATGCGGGCGTGCGGCAGCGCGTAGCGCTTGCCCTTGGTGCCCGCCGCCAACAAGAACTCGCCCATCGAGGCGGCCATGCCCATCGCGTAGGTGGCGATGTCGCAGGGCGCCAGCACCATGGTGTCGTAGATGGCCATGCCGGCGCTGATCGAACCGCCCGGGGAGTTGATGTAGAGCGAGATGTCCTTGGTGGGGTCTTCGGCGGCGAGCAGCAGGATCTGCGCGCACAGCCGGTTGGCGACGTCGTCGTTGACCTCCGAACCCAGGAAGATGATGCGCTCGGACAGCAAGCGCTCATAGACCGAGTCCGTGAGGTTGAGACCCTGCGAGGGCGAACGCATGTCAGACACGACTGGGTTACCTGCTTTCTCGAGTTCTTCTCTGCACCGACACTAACCAACCGGGCCCGCCGTTTCGCGGCCACGCACCCCGGAAACGGGGCGCGTTCGCTCACAGCGTCATCGGCAAGGTCATTCGCCGGCGTCGGCCGTGGTGGATTCGTCGGCCTGATCGGCGTCCTCATCGGCGGCGCCGTCGCCCGACGGGCGCTTGCCGAAGAACTCACTGGTGTCGATGGTGTTGCCGGCGGTGTCGGTGACCGTCGCCGCCCGGATCACCTCGGCGATGGCCAGCGCCCGTCGCACATCGGCGAACATGGCCGGCAGCTGGTTGTTCTCCTGAAGGTAGGCCAGCAACTGCTGCGGCTCGATGCCGTACTGCCGCGAGGTCGCCACCAGCCGCTCGGTCAGGTCTTCCTGGCCGACCTGGACCTGCAGCTTGTCGGCCAGTGCGTCGAGCAGCAACTGCTTCTTGACGTCCGTCTCGGCGGCGGTGCGCGTCTCGTTCTCGAACTCCTCGCGGGACTTCCCTTGCTGGGCAAGCACTTCCTCGAGTTTGGACTCGTCGTGGTTGAGGCTGTGCAGCGCACCGTGCAGGGCGCTGTCCACCTGGGCCTTGACGATTGCTTCCGGCAACGGGATGTCGACCTGCTCGAGCAGGGTGTCGATCGCGGCGTCGCGGATGCGTTCGGCCTGCTGCGCCCGCTTGACCCGGCCGACCTGCTCGCGCAGGTTGGCCCGCAGCTCGTCGATGGTGTCGAATTCACTGGCCAGTTGGGCGAACTCGTCGTCGGGCTCGGGCAGCTCGCGCTCCTTGACCGACTTGACCGTGACCGTCACCTGGGCGTCCTGGCCGGCGTGCTCGCCCGACACCAGCTTGGTGGTGAACTCCCGGGATTCGTCGACGGACATCCCGATCAGGGCCTCGTCCAGCCCCTCGATGAGCCGGCCGGAGCCGACCTCGTGCGACAGCCCCTGGGCGGTGGCGCCGGGCACCTCCTGCCCGTCGATGGTGGCCGACAGGTCGATCGAGACGAAGTCCCCCTCGGCCACCGGGCGCTCCACCCCGGTCAGGGTGCCGAAGCGGGCGCGCAGCGACTGGAGTTCGGCGTCGACGTCCTCGTCGGTGACCTCGATCGGGTCCACCGAGATCTTCAGGGCGCCCGGGTCCGGCAGGTTCAGCTCGGGACGGACGTCGACCTCGGCGGTGAAGGCCAGCTCCTGCCCGTACTCCTTCTTGGTGACCTCGATCTCGGGCTGGCCCAGCGGGTGCACTTCCGACTCGGCGACGGCCTGTCCGTACCGGGCGGGCAGCGCCTCGGTGACGACCTGGTCGAGCATCGCCTCCCGGCCGAAGCGGGCCTCCAGCAACTTCGCCGGCGCCTTGCCGGGCCGGAAGCCGGGCAGCCGCACCTGCTTGGCCAGTTCCTTGTAGGCCCGCTGGAAGTCGGGCTCGAGTTCGGCGAAGGGGACCTCCACGTTGATGCGCACCCGGGTAGGGCTCAACTGCTCGACGGTGCTCTTCACGGGTGTGCTCCTCGGTACTCGTTGCTGGCGGTCGGTGGGCCGTGCGCGGGGCACGGGGCCGGTCGTGCTGGTCGGGGTGACAGGATTTGAACCTGCGGCCTTCCGCTCCCAAAGCGGATGCGCTACCAAGCTGCGCTACACCCCGCGCTGACCTCGATGATCCTAAGGCCCCTCGAAGCCAGGTCCGCCACAGGCTTCGCAGCGACCGCGCGGACCTCACGGGGTGGTCACAAAGCCGCGTCGATTAGATTTGATCTTCGTCGCCAGCTACAGTCACGCTCGACTAGACACATGCGGGCGTAGCTCAATGGTAGAGCCCTAGTCTTCCAAACTAGCTACGCGGGTTCGATTCCCGTCGCCCGCTCGGGCTAACTATCTTCTCGATAGAGAGGCGCCATGAGCGACCTGAAGACGGACGCGCCGATTCATGGCTCATGTGCGCCGGACTTCGTCGGGGTACGCGACGCCTTCGAGCGCAATTTCACCCACGGCGGTGAGGTCGGCGCGGCCGTCGCCGTCTGGGTGGACGGGTCGCTGGTCGTCAATCTGTGGGGCGGCTGGGCCGACGCCGCGCGCACCCGCCCCTGGCAGCAGAACACCCTGACCACGGTGCTGTCCGGCACCAAGGGCCTGTCCGCCACCTGTGTGCACCAACTGGCCGACCGCGGGCAGCTGGACCTGCAGGCGCCGGTGGCCCGCTACTGGCCCGAGTTCGCCCAGGCGGGCAAACAAGACATCACCCTGGCGATGGTGATGAGCCACCGATCCGGGGTGATCGGGCCGCGCACCCGGATGCGCTGGGAACAGGTCGCCGACTGGGACTACGTCTGCGAACAGCTGGCCGCCGCCGAGCCGTGGTGGGAGCCGGGCACCGCCCAGGGTTACCACATGACCACCTTCGGTTTCATCATGGGCGAGGTGTTCCGCCGGGTCACCGGCCGAACCATCGGCCACTACCTGCGCACCGAGATCGCCGGACCGTTCGGCGCCGACGTCCACATCGGGTTGCCGCTGGCCGAACAACACCGCTGCGCCGAGCGGGTCAACAAGCCGCACGCCCGCGACCTGCTGGCCGACGCCAACGCCCCCACCGACCCGAGGAGCCTTGCCGAGCACCCCAAGGCCGGGCTGTCCATCTCGATGGGTTTCGCCCCCGACGACGAGCTGGGCTCGCACGATCTGAACCTGTGGCGTGAACTGGAGTTCCCGGGCACCAACGGGCAGGTGTCGGCGCTCGGCTTGGCGACCTTCTACAACGCGCTGGCCCAGGAGAAGTTGCTCAGCCGCGAGCACATGGACCGGGTGCGGGTGTGCCAGGGCGGGCTGGACACCGACCTGGTGCTGGGACCCCGGGTCGCCGACCACGGCTGGGGCCTGGGGTACATGCTCAACCAGCGGTGCGTCAACGGACCCAACCCGCGGATCTTCGGCCACGGCGGGCTGGGCGGCTCGTTCGGATTCGTCGACCTGGAACACCGGATCGGCTACGCGTACGTGATGAATCGCTTCGACGCCACCAAGGCCAACGCCGATCCGCGCAGCCTGGCGCTGTCCAACGAGGTCTACTCCGTGCTGGGCGTCCGCTAACTGCGACGCGAACGCGCCCCGCCGGGATCGGCGGGGCGCGTTCGGGTTACGTGGACGTGCGCGGCGTCAGGGGTGCCAGCCGTGCGGCGGCGGCGGTCCGCCCGGACCAGGGTGGCCCACCCCGGGGTGGCGGGCCGGCGGACCCGGAGGCGGCGGGGCGGGCCGCCACGCCAGTCATGGCAGTTGTTCCAGTCCCAGTTGTTTCCCCAGCCCGGATCCCAGAATTCGCCGGGGCACCATTGCGGGAAGGGCCCGGGATGGGCCTGGGCTTGCGTTGCGATGCCCAAGCCGGCCAGGCCCAGCCCACCGATCGCGAGGGCCGTTGCGGCCATACGTGGAAGAGTTTTCACGAAGAACACTCATACCCGCATAGATGCTTTGGCTAAACAATGGCCCCGGCGTTTCGTGCTGTGAGCTTCCTGCCAACCGGGGCGATCGAGCGGGCGGGCTCACTTCTGACAAGTGGGGCACCAGAACACGTTTCGGCCCTCCAGCACCGCAGTCCGGACGGGCTCGCCGCACACCCGGCAGGCCTCGCCGGCCCGCCGGTACACGTAGGTGCGCGGCCGGTCGGGGCGATAGGACGGGGCGCCGCGGTCGTGTTCGGGCCGCACCACGATGATCTTGCCGCGCCGCAGGCCCACCTTCATCAGCGCCACCAGATCGGTCCAGGCCGCATCGAACTCGGCCTCGCCCACGTCGCGGCCCGCCCGGTACGGGTCGATGCCGTGCCGGAACAACAACTCGCTGCGGTACACGTTGCCCACCCCGGCCATCACGGTCTGGTCCATCAGCAGCGCGCCAATAGGTCTGCGCGACTTGGCAATTCGCTGCCAGGCCCAGGACGGGTCGGCGTCGTCGCGCAACGGGTCGGGGCCCAGCCTGGCCAGCACGTCGCTGACCTGCCCCTCGTCGATGACCTCGCAGACCGTCGGGCCGCGCAGGTCGGTGCCGTGGCTGGCGCCGACCATGCGCATCCGCACCTGCCCGACCGGGTCGGGCAACGGCCCGTCGCCGGGACGTTCCCATTCGCTGAAGGAGCCGTACAGTCCCAGGTGCACGTGCACGATCGGGCCGCCCGCGTAGTGGTGAAACAGGTGTTTGCCCCAGGCGCTGGTGCGCCGCAACACCCGGCCGTCGACCACCGCGGCCGCCTCGGCGAAGCGGCCCTGCGGGCTGGTCACCGCCACCGGCGCGCCGGCGTAACGGCGTTGATGTAGCCGGGCCAGCCGGTGCAGGGTATGGCCTTCGGGCACGCGCGGACCCTGCCGACCTCAGCCCACGGCGCCGGGTACCGGCGGGGCTTGGTGGGTGCGTTCGTATTCGGCCAGTATGTCGATACGCCGTTGGTGGCGTGGGGCTTTCGACCACGGCGTGGTCACGAAGGCGTCGACGATGGCCAGCGCCTCGGCCACGGTGTGCATGCGACCGCCGATGCCGATCAGCTGGGCGTTGTTGTGCTCGCGCGCCAGCTGCGCCGTTTCCACGCTCCAGGCCAACGCGCAGCGGGCGCCGGGAACCTTGTTGGCGGCGATCTGCTCGCCGTTGCCCGACCCCCCGAGCACGATGCCGAGGCTGTCCGGGTCGGCCACGGTGCGCGTCGCGGCGGCGATGCAGAACGCCGGGTAGTCGTCGTCGGCGTCGTAGCTGAAGGCGCCGCAGTCGATCGGCTGGTGGCCGGACTGCTCGAGGTGGGCGATGATCTGCTGCTTGAGCTCGAATCCGGCGTGGTCAGAGCCGAGGTAGACGCGCATGCCCGCAATCCTTACACAGCCGCGGGCCGCCGGGCCCGCGGCTGTGTGCGGCAGGCTAGTCGAATTCGGGCTTCTCGTCGCGGGTTCGCTTGAGTTCGAAAAAGTGCGGGTAGGACGCGAACGTCACCGAGGCGTCCCACAGCTTGCCCGCTTCCTCGCCGCGCGGGATCCGGGACAGCACCGGCCCGAAGAACGCCACGTTGTTGACGTGGATGGTGGGGGTGCCGACGTCGTCGCCGACCGGGTCCATGCCGGCGTGGTGGCTCTTGCGCAGCGCGTCGTCGTAGGCGTCGGTGTCGGCGGCCTCGGCCAGCTCGGCCGGCAGGCCCACCTCGGCCAGCGACTGCTTGATCACGTCGGTGAGGTCCTTGTTGCCCTCGTTGTGGATGCGGGTGCCCATCGCCGTGTACAGCGGCGCAAGCACCTCGGCGCCGTGCGCCTGTTCGGCGGCGATGGCCACCCGCACCGGGCCGAACGCCTTGGCCAACCGCTCCCGGTATTCGTCGGGCAGGCCCTCGCGGTTCTCGTTGAGCACCGCCAGGCTCATCACGTGGAAGTTCACCTCGATGTCGCGGACCTTTTCCACCTCGAGGATCCAGCGTGAGGTGATCCATGCCCACGGGCACAGCGGGTCGAACCAGAAATCGGCTTTGTTCTTCGCGGGGGCCTGCTGCGCCATGGCGGATCCTCTCGTGTGGGAGTTGCTCGTGGAGTTGAAAGACTGATCTGCACAACCGTAGGCGTCTGCATCCTGTTCCCGGTTTGCCCGCCCCGTAAGTTGGACACGTGGCACTTCCCAATCTCACCCGCGAACAAGCCGTCGAGCGCGCCGCGCTGGTCACCGTAGCCGGCTACCGGATCGACCTCGACCTCACCGACGGGAACGGCGCTCCCGGCGAACGGACCTTCCGCTCGATCACCACGGTGGTGTTCGACGCGCTGGCCGGCGCCGACACCGTCATCGACATCGCCGCCGACACCGTGCGCAGCGCCACCCTCAACGGTCGCGACATCGACGTCTCCGGCTACGACGAATCCACCGGGATCCCGTTGCAGGGGCTGGCCGACCGCAATGTCGTCGTGGTCGACGCGGACTGCCGCTACTCCAACACCGGCGAGGGTCTGCATCGCTTCGTCGACCCGGTCGACGACGAGGTCTACCTGTACTCGCAATTCGAAACCGCCGATGCCAAGCGGATGTTCGCCTGCTTCGACCAGCCCGACCTCAAGGCGACCTTCGACGTGCGGGTGACCGCGCCCCGGCATTGGAAGGTGATCTCCAACAGCGCGGCGGTGTCGGTGAACGACGCGGCGCAACACCGGGTGCACACGTTTGCCACCACGCCGCGGATGAGCACCTATCTGGTCGCCCTGATCGCCGGCCCGTACGCCGAGTGGAAGGACAGCTACGTCGACGAGCACGGGGAGATCCCGCTGGGCATCTACTGCCGGGCCTCGCTGGCGCAGTACATGGACGCCGAACGGCTCTTCACCCAGACCAAGCAGGGATTCGGCTTCTACCACAAGAACTTCGGGATGCCCTACGCGTTCGGCAAATACGATCAGCTGTTCGTGCCCGAATTCAACGCCGGCGCAATGGAAAACGCGGGCGCGGTGACCCTCCTCGAGGATTACGTGTTCCGCAGCAAGGTCACCCGGGCCTCCTACGAGCGGCGCGCCGAGACGGTGCTGCACGAGATGGCGCACATGTGGTTCGGGGACCTGGTCACCATGGCCTGGTGGGACGATCTGTGGCTGAACGAGTCGTTCGCCACCTTCGCGTCGGTGCTGTGCCAAAGCGAGGCAACGGAATTCACCGAGGCGTGGACGACGTTCGCGACGGTGGAGAAGTCGTGGGCCTACCGCCAGGATCAACTGCCGTCGACGCATCCGATCGCCGCCGACATCCCGGACCTGGCCGCGGTCGAGGTGAACTTCGACGGGATCACCTACGCCAAGGGCGCTTCGGTGCTCAAACAACTCGTCGCCTACGTCGGGCTGGAGCACTTTTTGGCCGGGCTGCGCGATTACTTCCGCGCCCACGCGTTCGGCAACGCCACCTTCGACCATCTGGTCGCCGCGCTGGAGAAGGCATCCGGCCGCGACCTGTCCGACTGGGGTCGGCAGTGGCTGAAGACCACCGGGCTGAACACGCTGCGGCCGGATTTCGACGTCGACGACCGCGGCCGGTTCACCCGGTTCGCGGTGACCCAGAGTGGTGCCGCCCCGGGCGCCGGGGAGACCCGGGTGCACCGGCTGGTGATCGGCATCTACGACGACGACGGGTCGGGGAAGCTGGTGCGAGTGCACCGGGCGGAACTCGACGTCGAGGGTCCTGTCACGGAAGTGCCTGCGCTGGTTGGTGTTTCGCGAGGCAAACTGGTTCTGGTCAACGACGACGACCTGACCTACTGCTCCGTGCGGCTGGACGCCGAGTCGCTGGGCACCGCGCTGGATCGCATCGCCGACATCGCCGAGCCGTTGCCGCGCTCGCTGGTCTGGTCGGCGGCCTGGGAGATGACCCGCGAGGCCGAACTGCGGGCCCGCGACTTCGTGGCCCTGGTGGCGGGCGGCGTGCAGGGCGAAACCGAGGTCGGCGTGGCGCAGCGGCTGCTGCTGCAGGCGCAGACGGCGCTGAGCTCCTACGCCGAGCCGGAATGGGCGCGCGACCACGGTTGGCCGCAGTTCGCCGACCGGCTGCTGGAGTTGGCGCGGGCCGCCGAGACCGGGTCGGATCACCAGCTGGCCTTCGTCAACGCGCTGTGCTCGTCGCTGTTGTCGACGCGCCATGTGGTGACGCTGGCGGATCTGCTCGACCATGACCCGGCCGAGTTGGGGCTGGCCGGCCTGGAGATCGACACCGACCTGCGGTGGCGGATCGTCACCGCCCTGGCCGCCGCCGGCGAGATCGACGCCGACGGGCCCGCGACGCCGTTCATCGATGCCGAGGTGCAGCGTGACCCGACGGCCGCCGGCAAGCGGCACGCCGCGCAGGCCGCGGCGGCGCGGCCGCAGCTGCCGGTCAAGGAGCAGGCGTGGACGACGGTGGTCGAGGACGACACCCTGGCCAACATCACGGCCCGCTCGATGATCGCGGGCATCGCCCAGCCCGGGCAGCACGAGCTGCTCAAGCCGTTCACCCCGCGCTACTTCGAGGCGATCCCGGGCGTGTGGGCGCGGCGATCCAGCGAAGTGGCCCAGACGGTGGTGGTCGGCCTGTATCCGGCCTGGGACATCAGCGACGAGGGCATCGCGGCGGCGGACAGGTTCTTGTCGGACCCCCAGGTGCCGGCGGCGCTGCGGCGGCTGGTGCTCGAGGGCCAGGCCGGGGTGAAGCGTGCGCTGCGGGCGCGTCGCTTCGACGCGACAGCTGACTAGGCCGGCGAGATCCCTGCGCTCAGCACGCGGATCGCGCTGACCAGGCCGTCCACCAGATCGCCCCGCTGGAACGCCGAGGAGGCCGCGGCGACACCCAGCGGCGCGGCCGATTCGGCGCCGCGACCCCGGACCGCGGAACCGTAGACCACCTCGATGACCTTCTGATCGGGTGAGACGGCCAGCAGCACCGCGTTGTCCGGGGTGGGCACGTCGGCCAGGATCTCGCGGGCCCGCGCGGCGGTGTCGGTGCCCAGGTCGCCCAGATAGATCGCGAACCGCGTCTTGGACGCCCGCGACCCGAACTTCAGCGCGTCGTCGATGGCCACCAGGTCCTTGATCGGGAACGGGTAGTGCACGGACAGCTCACCGGGCTCGGTCACCCCGGAGATCCGGCCGCTGGTGGTGATCACCCAGCCGTTGGGCAGCTCGGCGGGTTCCCTCGTCGCTACCTCACCACGTGCCACTGGCGCCACCTCCGACTGTGAATTCCGACGTGCCGTGTCCACCGTGACCGGCGTGGCCGACGTCCTCATCGACGGCCGCCCACAGGATCGGCGGGTGGGTCCACTTCTCGCCCAGCTTGTAGGTCGCCGGGTGCGGTCCCTTGTGGGACCAGATCAGCACCGACAAGACGATCACCAGCAACAGCGGTATTCCGACGATGAACAGGTGCATCTGCATAGGACTCACGACGCAAACCGTATCCCACGCACCGGGCTGCACTCGTCCGGACACCGGAATGTGGCTCAGGCCGCACCTTCACCGAGGTATCGGGCCCAGGCCGGGTCCAGCTCCTTGACCGTCGACAGCAGCCGCCAGTGTTGGCCGGTGGGCGGCAGCGGCGGCCGGCGCAGCGTCCAGCCGAGCTCGTTGAGCAGTTTGTCGCCCTTGCGGTGGTTGCACGTCGAGCAGCAGGCGACGCAGTTCTCCCAGGAGTGGTCACCCCCGCGGCTGCGCGGCACCACGTGGTCGACGGTGTCGGCCTTGGCCCCGCAGTAGGCGCAGCAGAACCGGTCGCGGTGCATCAGCGCGGCGCGGGTCATCGGGACCCGCGCCCGGTAGGGCACCCGGACGTAGCTGCGCAGCTGGATCACCGACGGCATCACGATCGAGCTGGTCGCCGAGTGGATGACCGGGCCCGCTGGATCGTGATGCACCACGTCGGCCTTTCCGCAGATCACCATGACGATGGCGCGCCGCATCGGCAGCGCGGTCAGCGGCTCGTAGGTGGAATTCAGCAGCAGCACCCGCCGGCGACTCCAGATGGACGTGCTGTCCGGGCGGGTGGGCGGATGGGTTTCAACACTGTGCAGCGAGGACGCGGTCGGGGGCCCGGTCAACCCTGCCGCGGCCACCTGGCTGCGGTGGCGGCGGCGCTTCTTGCCCTGCGCCATAGATCCTCCGCGAACAGTCCACCATGATTCGCCGCCAATCGCACGCCTATTGCAGGTGAACGCCGTGTCGATCCGGTGAACAGCCGGAGTGGGCTCGGGCCGCTCCGGTGCGTGACGGCGCGGATGCACCACAATGGACGGCGATGGATCAGGTGAGCTTTTACGACGCGGTCGGCGGTGCCGAGACGTTTCAGGCGATCGTGTCGCGGTTTTACGCCCAGGTGCCCGAGGACGAGATCCTGCGCGAGCTCTATCCGCTCGATGACCTCGAGGGCGCCGAGGAACGGCTGCGGATGTTCCTCGAGCAGTATTGGGGCGGCCCGCGCACCTACTCCGACCGGCGCGGGCATCCGCGGCTGCGGATGCGTCACGTGCCGTTCCGGATCACTCCCCTGGCCCGCGACGCCTGGCTGCGCTGCATGCACACGGCGGTGGCGTCGATCGACTCGAAGACACTGGACGACGAGCACCGTCGCGAGCTGCTCGACTATCTGGAGATGGCCGCGCACTCGCTGGTGAATTCTCCGTTGTGATGTCAGCCCACGAAGTGATGTCAGCCCACGAAACCGAGCGGGGTGCAATGCAATCCAAGCCGTGGTGGTCGAGCGCGGTGTTCTATCAGGTGTATCCGAGGTCATTCGCCGACAGCGACGGCGACGGCGTCGGCGACATCGACGGGGTGACGGCGCATCTGGACCACCTCGAGCAACTGGGCGTCGACGCGATCTGGCTCAATCCGGTCACCGTCTCCCCGATGGCCGACCACGGCTACGACGTCGCCGACCCGCGCGACATCGACCCGCTGTTCGGCGGGATGGCCGCGATCGAACGGCTGATCGCCGCGGCGCACCGGCGGGGCATCAAGATCACCATGGACGTGGTGCCCAACCACACCAGCTCGGCGCATCCGTGGTTCCAGGCGGCGCTGGCGGCCGGGCCGGGTTCCGACGCCCGGCAGCGCTACTTCTTCCGGGACGGCCGCGGCACGGACGGCGAGCTGCCGCCGAACAACTGGACCTCGGTGTTCGGCGGGTCGGCCTGGACCCGGGTGCTCGAACCCGACGGCAATCCCGGCCAGTGGTATCTGCACCTGTTCGACACCGAGCAGCCCGACCTGAACTGGGAGCACCCGGACGTCTTCGACGACTTCGAGAAGACGCTGCGGTTCTGGCTGGAGCGCGGCGTGGACGGCTTCCGCATCGACGTCGCCCACGGCATGGCCAAACCGGCCGGCCTGCCGGATTCGCCGGACCTCGAGTCCAAGGTGTTGCACCACAGCGACGACGACCCGCGCTTCAACCACCCGAGCGTGCACGACATCCACCGCGACATCCGCAAGGTGGTCAACGACTATCCGGGCGCGGTCACCGTCGGCGAGGTGTGGGTCACCGACAACGCCCGCTGGGCGGAGTACCTGCGGCCCGACGAACTGCATCTCGGGTTCAACTTCCGGCTGACCAAGATCGACTTCGACGCCGCCCAGATCCACGACGCGATCCAGAACTCGCTGGCCGCCACCGCCCTGCAGGACGCCACCCCGACCTGGACGCTGTCCAACCACGACGTCGGGCGGGAGGTCACCCGCTACGGCGGCGGCGAGGTCGGGCTGCGCCGCGCCCGCGCGATGGCGATGGTGATGCTCGCCCTGCCCGGCGCGGTGTTCATCTACAACGGCGAGGAGCTGGGCCTGCCCGACGTCGAGTTGCCCGACGAGGTGTTGCAGGACCCGACCTGGGAGCGCTCGGGACACACCGAGCGGGGCCGGGACAAATGCCGGGTGCCGATGCCCTGGTCGGGCCAGGCTCCCCCGTTCGGGTTCTCCTCGCGCACCGACACCTGGCTGCCGATGCCGAAGGAGTGGGCGGCGCTGACGGTGCAAAAGCAGCGCGACGACCCCGACTCGACGTTGTCGTTCTTCCGGCGGGCCCTCGAATTGCGAAGGCGCCGTGTGGAATTCGACGGCGACGGCGTCGAATGGCTGGAGGCGACCGCCGATGCGGTGACGTTCCGGCGTCCCGGCGGGCTGGTGTGCGCCCTCAACAGCGGCGAGCAGCCCGTGCCGCTGCCGCCGGGCGAACTGGTGCTGGCGAGCGCGCCGCTGCTGGACGGGAAGCTGCCCCCGGACGCGGCGGCCTGGCTGGCCTAGCGGCGCGACCGGGGCGAGCATTTCGCCGCCCGCTGCTCTATATGTTGACCCATGGCTTGCTACGAGTGGACAGTGGTCGGCGCCGGGCCGGCGGGCATCGCGGCGGTGGGCCGGCTGCTCGATCACGGGGCGGACAGCATCGCCTGGATCGACCCCGCCTTCGCCGCCGGAGACATCGGCCAGAAGTGGCGATCGGTGTCCAGCAACACGCACGCCGGGCTGTTTCTCGAATATTTCAACGGCTGCAAGTCATTTCGGTTCTCCGAGGCACCGCCCATGCCGCTGCGGGAAATCGACGCCGGCGAAACCTGCGCGCTGGCGCTGGTGGCCGAACCCCTGCTGTGGGTCACCGGGCAGCTGCGTGAGCGGGTCGACACCGTCACCACCACCGCCACCGCGCTGTACCTGTCGGACCGGCGGTGGCGGATCGAGACCGAGCAGCGCGAGATTTTCTCCAGAAACGTGATCCTGGCCGTCGGGGCGGTGCCCAAAAAGCTTTGCCACCCCGGCCTGGAGGAGATTCCGGTGGAAGTCGCACTGGATCCCGAAAAGCTCGCCCGCCAACCGCTTTCCGGGGCGACAGTGGGCGTGTTCGGTTCATCGCACTCGTCGATGATCGCGCTGCCCAACCTGCTGCGCCAGCCGGTCGAAAAGGTGATCAACTTCTACCGGAGCCCGCTGAAATACGCTGTCTACTTCGATGATTGGATTCTCTTCGACGACACCGGCCTGAAGGGCCAGGCCGCGGTGTGGGCGCGGGAGAACATCGACGGGGTGCTGCCGGAACGGCTGCACCGGTGTCTGGTGTCCAGCCCGGAGTTCGCCGAGAATCTGGCACGCTGCGACCGGGTGGTCTACACCGTCGGCTTCGAGCGCAGAACGTTGCCCGAGACGCCGCAATGGGGCCGGCTGGACTACAACCCGACCACCGGGATCCTTGCTCCCGGCCTGTTCGGGGTGGGCATCGCGTTCCCCCAGTACGCCGAAGACCCGTACGGCTACGGGCAATTCCGAGTGGGGCTGAAGAAATTCATGGACTACCTGGATTCTGTGCTGCCGCTGTGGCTGCGCTACGGCCCCTGATCCGCGCGACCACAGGTCGGTCGGCATTAAACTCAGCCTGATCCGTTTTCCGGCGCCGGCTCCGCGCCGCTCAGCCCAGCAGCAGCCCGGGATCGCCGCGGCGCCGGTACACCGAACCGAACCGCGCGTCCAGCCGCAACCAGGTCGGCAGGATGCGCACCCGGATCAACTCGCCGGCGTCGACCGCGTCGGGCGATTGGGGCAGAAAACCCATGGCGGTCAACGCGAACACGCACCGCATCGGCAGGCCCACCTCTACGTCGCCGGAGCTCACCTGGATGACCTCCTGATCCAACAGGGAAACCGGTGGGCCGTGAGAACTGCTGTGCTGCTTGGCAAGTCGCGCGCCCTGCTGGGCCAGGTCGAGCATCACCCGGGCGGGTATGTCCTCGAGGTGGGTGAAGCCGGATTCCGGCGGCAGCGCCCCGCGCCACGCGGAGTCCATCGCGAAGCCCGGATCGACGTAGCCCGAGTCGTCCATCGCGGCCAGGCCACGCGCCAGCGCGTCCGCCCCGACCGACAGATCCGCGGGCCGCACCTCGCCGGCCACCACCCTGCTGGCCAGGACGTCGAAACCCGTTGCCACCCAGGCGGTGAGAAGCCCCGGGGAGCGGGTGCGCAGACGGATGATCGCGGCGTCGTCGAGCCGCAGCGCGCGGTCGACGAACGCGGCCAGGTCGGCGCGGTGGGCGGCCCGTGACTGGGCGTCCAGCCACAGCCCGCGCTCGGCTACCGAATCCACCGCTGCAGATACTCTCGATGTTGCGGTGAGAGCCGCACCAGCCGCTCCTCTTCGATGTGCACGGCGGCCAGTTGCGATTCGGCGATGACGGCCGGCCGGGACTCGGGGTCGGCGTTGACCGAGCGCACCTCGTAGCCCAGCGTGAAATCGACCGCCCGCAGCCGCTTGGTCCACATGGTCACCTGCAGCGGCGAATCCACAAGCCGCAGTTGGCCTTTGTAGGTCACCTTGACCTCGGCGATGAGCAGCCCGATGGTCAGGATGTCGACCTCGAACGCCTCCCGCAGGAACTGAACCCGCGCCTCCTCCAGGATGGTGACCATGGTGGCGTGGTTGACGTGCTGGTACATGTCGATATCCGACCAGCGCACTGGCACGGCCGCGACGAATCCGACGCTCAACTCGATGAACCTCTTCCGCTGGTGCGGGTCATGCGACGGATTTGTCGCGCGGCGACAGACAGCGTCGCGAGATCCTTGGCCCCGCTTTCCTGGATCTCGATCAGTGTGCGGCGGGCCCGCTCGACCCGGGAGGCGGACAGGTGTTCCCACTCGGCGATCTTCTCTTCGCCGCTCTCGTCGGGCTCGCCCACCGCCAGCACGTCGAAGCACAGCGAGCGCAGCGAGGCGTAGATGTCGTCGCGAATCGCCAAACGCGCCAAAGAGTGCCACCGGTCGTTGCGCGGCAGCTCGGACACCGCGGTCAGCAGGCCGTCGGTGCCGAGCCGGTCCATCAGCGCGAAATAGGTGTCGGCGACCTCGGCGGCGTCGATGTCGTTGATGTCGCCGATGTCGATGATGTCGAGCAGGCTGAACCGGTAGAGACCGGCGGCCACCAGGTAGGCCAGGTCACGGGGGGCGCCCTGGGACTCGAACTCGGCGGCTTCCTTTTCGACGATGGCCTTGTCGTCCCCGCGCAGCCATTCCGACATGCGCGGTGTCAGCGCCTTGACCTTGGCGGCGAATCGGTTGATCTCGGCGCCCACCGCCAACGGCTGGGGACGGTAGTTGAGCAGCCAGCGGCCGGCCCGGTCGATCAGCCGCCGGGTATCCAGGGTGAGCCGATCCGACAGCGCCACAGGCAGATTCGCGGCGCGGATGCGGCGCCAGATCTCCCCCACACCGAAGATGGCATCGGTGGCCACGTAGGTGCGCACCGCGTCCACCGCCGATACGCCGACGTCCTCGACGATCCGGAAGGCGTAGCTGATGCCGGCGGCGTCCACCAGCTCGTTGATCAGCATGGTGGCCACGATCTCGCGGCGCAGCTGATGCGCGCGGATCTCCGGGGTGAACCGGTGCCGCAGCGGCGTCGGGAAGTACAGCGGCAACCGGGACGCGAACACATCCTGCTCGGTGAGCTCGGTCTGCAGCATCTGTTCTTTGAGGTCCAGTTTCACGTGCGCCATCAGCGTGCACAGTTCGGGTGAGGTGAGGCCGATCCCGGCCTCGGCGCGGCGCTGAATCTCCTTCTCCGACGGCAGCGCTTCCAGCTCGCGGTTGAGGCCGCGCTCGTCGACCAGGTACTGGATCTGCCGGGCGTGCACCGGCAGCAGGCTGGGCGCGTTGGCCCGGCTGGTGCCGATCAGGTCGTTCTGGTCCTCGTTGTCGGTGAGCACCAGCGCGGCGACCTCGTCGGTCATCGACTCCAGCAGCGGTTTGCGCTCCTGCGGCTTGACCTTGCCCGCGGTGACCAGCGAGTCGATCAGGATCTTGATGTTGACCTCGTGGTCGGAGCAGTCCACGCCGGCGGAGTTGTCCATCGCGTCGGTGTTGATCCGGCCGCCGGACAGGTCGAACTCGACGCGGCCCAGCGCCGTCACCCCGAGGTTGCCGCCTTCGCCGATCACCTTGGCGCGCACCGAGGATCCGTTGACCCGCACCGGATCGTTGGCGCGGTCGCCGACGTCGGCGTCCGACTCGGACTCGGCCTTGATGTAGGTGCCGATGCCGCCGTTGAACAGCAGGTCCACCGGCGCCTGCAGGATCGCCTTGATCAGGTTGGGCGGGGTCATCTCGGTGACGACGCCGCCGCCTGAGCCGTCCAAGCCCAGCGCGTCGCGGACCTGGGGGCTGACCGGAATGGATTTGTGCTCGCGGCTGTACACCCCGCCGCCCTCGCTGATCAGGGACTTGTCGTAGTCGTCCCAGCTGGACCGGGGCAGCTCGAACATGCGGCGGCGTTCCTCCCAGGACGCCGCGGCGTCGGGGTTCGGGTCGAGGAAGATGTGTCGGTGGTCGAAGGCGGCCAGGAGCCGGATGTGCTTGGACAGCAGCATGCCGTTGCCGAACACGTCGCCGCTCATGTCGCCGATTCCCACCACGGTGAAGTCCTCGGTCTGGGTGTCGACGCCCATCTCCCGGAAGTGCCGTTTGACCGCCTCCCAGGCGCCCCGGGCGGTGATGCCCATGGCCTTGTGGTCGTAGCCGACCGACCCGCCGGAGGCGAACGCGTCACCCAGCCAGAATCCGTACGACTTGGCGACGTCGTTGGCGATGTCGGAGAAGGTGGCGGTGCCCTTGTCGGCCGCCACCACCAGGTAGGCGTCGTCGCCGTCGCGGCGCACCACTTCCGGTGGCGGGCTGACCTTTCCAGTCGCGTGGTCGACGTTGTCGGTGACGTCGAGCAGGCCCGAGATGAACAGCTGATAGCAGGCCACCCCCTCGGCGCGGGTGGCGTCGCGGTCGGCGGCGCCGTCCCCGCTGGGCAGCGGCGGCCGCTTGACGACGAAGCCGCCCTTGGCCCCGACCGGCACGATGACGGCGTTCTTGACGGCTTGCGCCTTGACCAGGCCCAGGATTTCGGTGCGGAAGTCGTCGCGGCGGTCCGACCAGCGCAGCCCGCCGCGGGCCACCGGCCCGAACCGTAGGTGCACGCCCTCGACCCGGGGCGAGTAGACGAAGATCTCGTACTTGGGGCGCGGCAGGGGCAGCTCGTCGATCAGCTGGGCGTCCAGCTTGATCACCAACACGTTGCGGGCACGGGCCGAACCCTCGCGGGTGACAAAGTAATTGGTCCGCAGCGTGGCCTGCACCAGCGACGCGAACGCCCGCAGGATGCGGTCGGTGTCCAGGCTGACCAGCGCGTCGATGTCGGCGGCCACCGCCGCGGCGGCCGCCTGCGCGTCGCGACCCGCCGAGGAGTCGGGGTCGGGGTCGAACAGCGCCTCGAACAGCGCCACCAAGGAGCGGGCGGTGGACGGATGCTCGTTGAGCACCGCCTCGATGTAGGACTGGCTGTAGGGAAAGTTGGCCTGCCGCAAGTACTTTGCGTAGGCGCGCAGCAGCACCACCTGCTGCCAGCGCAGGCCGGCGCGCATCACCAGTTCGTTGAAGCGGTCGACCTCGAGGCGGCCCTGCCAGATCGCGGTGACGGCGTCGGCGAATCGCTCGGCCATCGCATCGCGCTCGTCCGGGGTGGACGCCAGCTCGATGGTCGGGTGCGGTGAGATCCTGAACTGGTAGATCCACACCGGCAGCCCGTCGGAGCGGGTGACGGTGAACGGGCGTTCTTCGAGCACCACCACACCCATGCTTTGCAGCATCGGCAGCAGCTGGCTCAGCGAGGCGGTGCGCCCGCCCAGGAACCAGGTCAGCTGCGCCGATCCGTCCTCGCCGTCGGTGAACACCAGCTTGACCGAATTGTCTTGCAGCTCTTTGATGATGGCGATGTGACCGATCGCATCGGCCGGACTGATGGCTTGCTTGTAGACCTCGGGGAAGGCGCCCGCGTAGTACTCCGCGTCGGCGTGCCCCACCGCGCCCTCGGCAGCGGCCGCGACCAGCCGGTCGGTCCAGGTGCGGGCCGCTTCGCTCAGCAGGCCCTGGATGCGGACCCGGTTGTCCTCGGAGACGTCCACGGGCTTGGCGGCGGGATCGTCGGTGGGCAGGCGAACCATGAAATGCATGAGCGCCCAAGGGGATTCGCTGACCCGGGCGGTGAATTCCAGTCGGGTGCCGCCGAATTCGCGGACCAGGATGTCTTCGATCTGCAGCCGCACCGCGGTGGTGTAGCGGTCGCGGGGCAGGTAGACCAGGCAGGAGACGAAGTACTGCAGGCTGTCGGCGCGCAGGAACAGCAACGCGTTTCGTTGCGGCCCGAGGTCCACCACCGCTTTGGCCATCGCCAGCAGCCGCTCGGAGCTCAGCGTGAACAGTTCCGAGCGGGGCACGGTTTGGATGACGTCAAGCAGCAGCTGGCCGGGATGGATCGGGTCGCTGTCGGCCATGGCCAGCGCCTCGCGGACGCGGCGGGAGATGGTGGGGATCTCCAGCACGTCGGCGTTCATGGCGGCAACGGTGAACAGCCCGACGAAGCGGTGCTCGATCACCGCGGCGTCGACGTACTCGCGGACCGCGATCGCATACGGGTAGGCGCCGTAGCGCAGGTAGCTGCCCACCACGGATTGCGCCAACACCAGCAGCCGGTCGTCGTCGGTGAGCCGGGGCCGTGACCCGGTGCGGGTGCGCAGCACGCCCAACCCCGGTGAGCCGTCGCCGGAGACCAGGCCGTCGTGCACCCGGCAGCGCTGATAACCCAGCAGCAGGAAATTGCCGTTGCCCAGCCAGCGCAGCAGCGCGGCCACGTCGTCGCGGTCCGGCGCCGAGAAGTGGTTGTCGCGGTTGGCTTCCACCGCGGCGGCCAGCTCGTCGAGCACGGCGATCAGGTCCGAGGCGTCGCTGGCCACCTGCTGGACGTCGGCCAGCACCTTGGGCAGCAGCCGCTCCGCCTCGGTGAGGCCCTTGCTGTCGACGGACGGCAGCAGCTGCACGTGGATCCAGGCCTCGCCGGCGTATTGCGGGGCGCCCTGCGGCTTGGGTTCGAGGCTGAGCAGGTCGCCGTCGGGACTGCGGTGCACGTCGAACACCGGCGTCATGATGGCCGTGTAGGGCACGCCGAGGCGGTGCAGCAGCACCGTGACCGAGTCCATCAGCATGCCGCCGTGGTCGGTGACGACCTGCAGCGCCGGCCCGAACCCGGCGGGATCGTCGGCCGGGTAGACGGCGACCCGGCTTTCGCCGTCGGGGCGATGCAGCCCGAGCCGGTAGTGCGCGCTGAGCATGGCCGGGGTGACGAGCGCCGTCGGGACCGTCAGGTCGATGGGCCCGGCCTCGGCGCCCCCGGATTCGTCGCTATGCGGACCGCGATAGCTCTCCACATAGGCTTTCGAGATCCACTCGGGGATGTCCTGCTGTCGGGTGAAGGTCGTCCACGGCTTGAGATCCTGCTGAGCTCTGGGATCGATCGTCATGCCGATTGCTCCCAACTGCCGACGGTTGTCAATGCGCTCGAACACCCCGCTTCTCGACGGCGCGGGGCAGAGCTGACACTAGTCGCGCGTCAGCTTCCGGTGGGTCACTCGGTGCGGCCGGGCCGCTTCGGCGCCGAGCCGTTCGATCTTGTTCTCCTCGTACGCTCCGAAGTTGCCCTCGAACCAGAACCACTTGGCCTCGTTGTCGTCGTCACCCTCCCAGGCCAGGATGTGCGTGCAGGTGCGGTCCAGGAACCAGCGGTCGTGCGAGATGACCACCGCGCAGCCCGGGAAATTCACCAGCGCGTTCTCCAGCGAGCCCAGGGTCTCGACGTCCAGGTCGTTGGTCGGCTCGTCCAGCAGGATCAGGTTGCCGCCCTGCTTGAGGGTGAGCGCCAGGTTGAGCCGGTTGCGTTCGCCGCCGGACAGCACGCCGGCCGGCTTCTGCTGATCCGGCCCCTTGAACCCGAACGCCGACACGTAGGCGCGCGACGGCACTTCGTTCTGGCCGACCTCGATGTAGTCCAGTCCGTCCGAGACGACCTCCCACACCGTCTTTTTCGGGTCGATCCCGGCGCGGGCCTGGTCGACGTAGCTGAGCTTGACCGTTTCGCCGACCTTGACGGTGCCGCTGTCGGGTTGTTCCAGCCCGACGATGGTCTTGAACAGCGTGGTCTTGCCGACCCCGTTGGGGCCGATGACGCCGACGATGCCGTTGCGCGGCAGGGTGAAGGATAGGTCCTTGATCAGGGTGCGCCCGTCGTAGCCCTTGTCCAGGTGTTCGACCTCGACCACCACGTTGCCCAGCCGGGGCCCGACCGGTATCTGGATCTCCTCGAAGTCGAGCTTGCGCATCTTCTCCGCCTCGGCCGCCATCTCCTCGTAGCGCTGCAGGCGGGCCTTGCTCTTGGCCTGACGCGCCTTGGCCCCGGAACGCACCCAGGCCAGCTCCTCGCTCAGCCGCTTCTGCAGCTTGGCGTCCTTGCGGCCCTGCACCGCCAGGCGGTCGGCCTTCTTCTCCAGATAGGTCGAATAGTTGCCCTCGTAGGGGTAGGCGCGGCCGCGGTCGAGTTCGAGAATCCATTGCGCGACGTTGTCCAGGAAGTAGCGGTCGTGGGTGACCGCCAGCACCGCGCCCGCGTAGGCCGCCAGGTGCTGTTCGAGCCACTGCACGCTTTCGGCGTCCAGGTGGTTGGTGGGCTCGTCCAGCAACAGCAGGTCGGGCTTGGACAGCAGCAGCTTGCACAGCGCCACCCGGCGGCGCTCGCCACCGGACAGGTTCGTCACCGGGTCGTCGGGCGGCGGGCAGCGCAGCGCGTCCATCGCCTGCTCGAGCTGCGAATCGAGGTCCCAGGCGTCGGCGTGGTCGAGCTCCTCCTGCAGCCGGCCCATCTCCTCCATCAACTCGTCGGAGTAGTCGGTGGCCATCAACTCGGCGACCTCGTTGAAGCGGTCGAGCTTGACCTTGATCTCGCCCAGGCCCTCCTCGACGTTGCCGCGAACGGTTTTCTCCTCGTTCAGCGGCGGCTCCTGTTGCAGGATGCCGACGGTGGCGTCGGTGGCCAGGAAGGCTTCACCGTTGTTCGGCTTGTCCAGGCCCGCCATGATCCGCAAGACGCTCGACTTACCGGCGCCGTTAGGGCCGACGACACCGATCTTGGCGCCTGGATAGAAGCTCAACGTGACGTCGTCCAGGATCACCTTGTCGCCGTGCGCCTTGCGGACCTTCTTCATCGTGTAGATGAACTCAGCCATGCCGCGGTTGTGCCTTTCTGATTTAGCGAGTGATCTCGCGGACCATCCTAGGCATCGCGCGGTGGGCGGATCCCGCAGCTAAGCGGACAGTGGCACCGGGCCCGTGTCGACGGGCTCGACGGTGTCGCCGCGATCGGCGTCCTCACCAGCGGCGTCGGCCGCCTCCGCCGCGGCCGGGGTGGCCTCGTCGGTGCTAGGACCGGTGTAGCCGGGCTTCTCGATGCGCACGATCGCGCGGGACACATCGGGCCCGACGGAGGTTGCCCGCATCTCCAGCGACGAGCGACGGTTGCCGTCGCGGTCCTCGTATTCGCTGGTGTAGACGTGGCCCACCACGATCACCGGTGCGCCCTTGCCCAGCGCGGCGCCCACCCCGGTGACCAGCCGGCCCCAGCAATTGACGTTGATGAACAGCGAGTTGCCCGGCTCCCAGCCGCCGTCGGCGGTGCGGCGGCGCGAATTGCTCGCGACGCGGAACTTGATGACCTCCTGGGCGCCGACCTGGCGTCGTTCGGGGTTGTTGACGATGTGGCCGACCACGGTCAGCGGGGTTTCGAACATGGGCTGATCCCTTCCTGGTGTTTCTCTGGCGTGGCGACGGGCTCCTGAGCGCGTCACCGTTCTCATGGCCGCCAGTAAGCCCGTCGGCACCGACGAGGCGAGGGCCCGACGCTCCCCGGGCCGCGAACCTGTGGAAGGAACGGCGACTGTGGATGGATCGGCGAGTTCACGACCTGCAGATCCTGCAGGCCCGGTACCACTACGCCTGACCGGTCGCGGACCCTTCGCCCGGCTTGTCCCGCCCAGCGAGCTGGGCGAGCATCGCGTTGTAGGCCGCCAGTTCGGCGTCGTCGTCGCGGTCGGCGGCCCGGTCCAGCCGCTTGGCGGTGCGCCGGTCGCTGCGCGCCCACTGCACCAGCAGCGCCAGCATGACGATCACCAGCGGGAATTCGCCCGCCGACCAGGCGATGCCGCCGCCCAGCCGTTGATCGCCGAGCAGATCGGTGTGCCAGCTGAAGCCCAGCGAGCGGTAGTAGTCGGCGCCCAGCACCTTCCGGGTGCCCATCAGCACCACCCCGAAGAAGGCGTGCAGCGGCAGCGAGGCGAACACCACGGCCAGCTTGGCCAGCGGCGGGATCGGCCGCGGCGTCGGGTCCACCCCGATCACCACCCAGTAGAAGAGGTAGCCGCTGAGCAGGAAGTGCAGGTTCATCAGCAGGTGCCCGGCATGACTGCTCGCGGTGGTGTCGAACAGGTTGGACAGATACAGCCCGTAGAAACCGGCCACGAACAGCACGGTGGCCACCACGGGGTTGGTGAGCAACCGGGAGAACCGGCTGTGCAGCGCGGCCAACAGCCATTCACGCGGTCCCGGCGGATCGCCGCGGCCGGCGGCGGGCAGCGCGCGTAACGCCAGGGTGACCGGGGCGCCCAGCGCCAGCAGGATCGGCACCAGCATGGACAGGCACATGTGCACCACCATGTGCATGCTGAACATGGCCGGCATGTAGCGGCCGACCCCCGACGACGTGACGAACAGCAACACCAGGCAGCCGAGCAGCCAGGACGACATGCGGCCCGGTGGCCAGCGGTCGCCGCGGCGGCGCAGCCGCACCACACCGGCGACATACAGCCCAGCCAGGACGATGGCGGCGGTGCCGAAGATCAGGTCGAAGCGCCAGTCGAACAGGATGCGCGTCAGCGTCGGCGGTCCGTCGAAGTCGTAGCCGATCTCGGCCTCGGCGATCGAGGGCAACCGGGCCGGCGGCGGTGGGGGCGCGGTGCGGCCCAGCCCGACGGCGATGCCGAAGGTCAGGCCGAACAGCGCGGCCTCGATCAGGGTCAGCCGCAGCAGCGCGCGGCGCGCCCGCGCGAGAGTCGAAACCGCTTGCAGCGCCGCCACATTCACCCGCCGCTGACGCCAACCCACGCCGCCCAGCAGGCACAGCGCCGCGGCTTTGGCCAGCACCAGCCGGCCGTAGCCGGTGGCCAGCAGGTCGCTCGGCTGGACCCGCACCGCGGCGTTGACCAGTCCGCTCAGCGCCATCGCGACCCAACACCACAGCGCGATGGTCGAGAAGCGCCGCGTCGCCAGGCCCAGGTGACCGCCGCCCTGACCGCCGCGCAGCGCATAGGCCAGCAGGGCCAGCAAGCCGCCGGCCCACAGGGCGGCGGCGACCAGGTGGATCAGCAGGCCGTTGGTGGCCAGGTCGTGGGAGCCGCCGGCGGACGAATGCCCGGTCAGGCCGAGCGGGATCAGCGTCGTCAGCGACGCGGCCAGCAGCACCGGGGCCCACGACCAGCGCAGCACCGGCAGGCTGGCCAGCGTGGTGGCCGCGGCCAGGATGGCGGTCCAGCGCCAGGCCGAGGCGGTGGTGATGAGACCGGCCAGCGACCACATCTGGGCGGGGCGCAGGTCGGCGACGGGGTGACCGGACACGTCCGACAGGGTGAGCGGGACCAGCAGGGCGGCGCACACCGCCCACACCCCGGACGCGACGGTGCCCAGTCGCAGCGCCCGGTAGCCGTCGGCGTCGAGCACACCGCTGGGTTGCGGCGGCACCAGGAAGGCGGCGAACAGGAAGGAGCCGACCGCGAGCACCGCGGCGATCTCGCCGGCCGCGCGCAGGAAGGGCAATCCCAGGGTGGTCACCGGGCCCGGGTCGGGCAGCCCGGTCGCGGTCAACGCGCTCGCCAGCGACAGCGTGCCGATCCCTGCGGCCGTGCAGCCGGCCAGCACGGCGACGCCGGCCAGCACCGGCCACACCAGCGTGCGGTGCTGCGGGACGGCCTCGGTCGAGGCGGTGCCGGCCGGCGGGCGACGGTCATCCCCCAGGGTATTGGCGGGGCGGTCGGCTATCCCGGTCGGCTGTCCAGGCTCTCCCGGCGCGCCTTGGCCTCCCGGGCCACGAACTGCTCGCGCGCGATGCGGCCGACGTAGTCGAAGTCCCGCAGGATGGCGCGCAGCTCGCGCAGGAACGCGTCCCGTCGTTCGGCCAGGTCCGGGGCGGCCGCGATCAGGTCCTGGTCCTCGACGACCTGACGCGCGGTGGCGAACAGCAGGGTCGACACCGATTCGCTGCTGCGGATCCGGGTTTGTGCCACGTACTGCCGGCCCACCCCCAGGGCCAGCTGCGTCAGTTCCTTGTGCCCGATGTCCGCGGGGGCGTCGCGCAGCACGTCGGCGACGATCTCGTAGGCCTCGAAGAACACCCGCAGCATCGCTTCGGCCATCAGCGGCCGCTTGTCGAACAGCAGCGCGTCGATCTCGTCGCCGCCGGCGGCGACGTGGTCCTCCCAATTGTCGTGCCAGGCCATCTCTTCGGCGATGTTGTCCCGGAACGTCGCCGAGTCCGCGAAGTAGAAGTCGAACTTGAGCAGATCGCGCAGCCGCATCGCCTGGTCCCAGAAGGCCTGCATGCGGTCGCCGTCGGCGTGCTTGGCGTGTGCCAGCGCCAGTTCGACGATGGAGGTCTCCAGAAAGGCATGGATCACCGAGTTGCGGTAGAACGCCGCGGCGTGCTGGTGTTCGGGCGTGATCTGCCACACCGGCTCCCGGCCGCCGTCGATCCGGGTGACGGGGTGCCCGTTGGACAGCGCGTCCACCGCCGCCCGCACACCGTCCGGCGAGCGCAGCCGCAGGGCACTGGTCGACATCGGATTCTGTTTGCGTTCCAGGTAATCCAGCGAGTCCTGCAGGGTGTGATGCAGTTGGCGCAGGGTCAACGCCGCGCCGCGGGTGGTCAGCAGCAGCGCGCACACCAGCCCGGTCGCCGTCACCGGGGTCGCCTGCAGGATCCGCCAGGCGACTTCGAAGGACATCTTCTGCAGCGCAAGGCGTTTGGCGTCGGGGTCCTGCGCCAGCGGGCCGTGTGGGGCACCCAGGTATTGGCGCATCGACACGGCCTCGGGGAATCGGACGTAGATCTTGCCGTAGTTGCGTTCGCCCTGCGCCCGGATGAAGTTGTACAGCCAGCCCACGCCTTCGGGCGTCTTCTCACCACCGCGGGCGTAGGCGGCGTACTCCGCGGTCTCGTGCAGCTGATCGAAGCTGATCGAAACCGGTTGCAGCAGAATGTCTGAAACGCCCTGGAAATCCCGGAGGCTCCTGACCTTGGAAACGAGGATGCAGGTATGCCGAAGGAACAGTCGCCCGGGAAGCCGACGACACGTCGATACAGTGCCGAGGAGAAGGCCGCCGCGGTGCGGATGGTCCGCACCTTGCGCGCGGAGCTGGGCACCGAGCAGGGCACAGTGCAGCGGGTCGCTCGCCAGCTCGGCTACGGAGTGGAATCGGTGCGCACCTGGGTCCGTCAGGTCGACATCGACGAAGGCCTGGCTCCTGGGGTGACGACCTCGGAGTCGAAGAAGGTGAAGGAACTCGAACAGGAGATCCGAGAACTCAAGCGTGCCAACGTTATCTTGGGCGGGCTCGACTGTTTGGGGGCGTGATCTGGGTGTTTGTGTCGTGGACGGTGTCCGTGATGTGGGTGTCGGCGATGCGGTTGGCGCGGAGCTGTCCGTGCAGGAGTGCGATCTGGTTTCGTAGTTGACGGTTTTCGTTGTCGAGTTCGCGGATGCGTTCGTGTGCGAGGGTGAGGCGTTGGCGCAGGGAGGCGTCGGAGCCGCGCTCGACTGGGGCAGGTGGTGCCGGCTCGGGCGTCTCCGATATGGCGGTCAGTCGGCGGAGTTGGTCGCGCAGTGCGGGCTGGGCATACAGCCATGAGCGGGAGACGCCGGCGAGGGCGGCGATCTGTGTGATAGTGCGCCGCTGGCCGGTTTCGCCGAGTTCCTGCAGGGCTTGCCGGGCGCGTTGGAGGGTGTCGGCGCGGCGGCGTTGGGCAGCGGCGAGGAGGTAGTGGCTGTTGTCATGGCGCATCGGATGGTTCCTTTCCGCAGCATGTTTCGCTGCCCGCTGCAGCGCACCGGCAGTCGCGTTGGTCGGTTTCGAGGGTGGCGATGATGGTAAGCAGGTTGGTTTCGACGGTGTGGTTCATCTCGGCCAGGCGGGTGTGGCCGTCGGTTTGAGCACGCGAGATCAACGTGCGGGTGTCATCGAGCTGCTTGCGGTGTTGGGGTAGGAATTCGGCGGTCGTGATGAACAGCGGACAAGTCAAACATGCGTTGGCGTGCGGGCACGATTTCTGTAGTGGCAGACCACAATAGCCGTTGGGCAGCGCTATTTTCGCGCGTGCAAGGTTCTGCTTCATCCACTCGCCATCGGCGAGGGGCCCGTCGACGGTGATGTCGACCGGCTCACCGTGGATGTTGATCTTCTGGGCGCGTTCCCACTGCTCTCGTATGGTGGTGTCGGCCAATCGGGCATACACGGCGGTCATGGTGTGGCTGGTGTGGTCGAGCAGGCGTCGGACCACTTCCTGCGGCACCTCATGGTTGATCCATCGTGTGGCCGCCGTGTGCCGGAACTGATGAGCGGTGATATGCGCTGGCTGACCGAGTTCATCTGTGACACCACATGTTTCGAGCCACTGCCCGAGCTGGAGGTGGAACGTCACGGTGGGAATGGGCAGCCGTCCGTCGGGGTTGGCGCTGCTGCGCGGCAGCAACACGGCGGTGGTTGGAAACCGCTGCCGGGTGCGCTCCTGCTGCGTCTGGATCATGGCGGTGAGTTCGTCGTCGATGGGCACCACCGCGTCGCGGCGCATCTTATGGTTGCGGTAGCGCAAATAGACCGCGCCCTGCGGGTCGCGAACCAGACAGTCCAGCGCCAGCCGGGTGGCGTCGCCAATGCGCAGGCCGGTGCGGATGAGGACCTCCACCAGCAGCCGGATCCGCGGGTCGCTGATCCGGTCGAGGTTGGCCGGGCTTTCCAACTGGCCCATGACGAACTCGGGAATCGCCCGCGGTGCCGGTGTCTCGTCACGGCGGGGCTGGTCGCTGGGATACAGCTGCGCCTCGGCCGGCAGCGATGCCCACCGGTGCTGGCGAACGGCATTCAGAAACCCGGTCACACAGCCGATCTCGGCGCTGCGGGTCTTCGGTTGTGGGATCTCAACGGCCAGTCGAGCCAGGTAGGCCTCCAGCGCTGCC
The DNA here is from genome assembly GCF_000523975.1 of Mycobacterium sp. MAC_080597_8934. NCBI lineage: Bacteria > Bacillati > Actinomycetota > Actinomycetes > Mycobacteriales > Mycobacteriaceae > Mycobacterium > Mycobacterium sp. MAC_080597_8934. The sequence continues at coordinate 131,382 of NZ_JAOS01000042.1, forward strand.
CGCTCGAGCGCACCCGGGCCCGACGAGCTCGCTAGTCCGGGCATGAACTGCGACAAACGAACGAGCGCGAGGCGATCACTGCGTAGCTGCCCCAGCCCGACTCCGCACGACATGCGCCACCGGCACCATCGTTTGGCCAGCTCTCGAAGCCAGACTGGGTGCACCGCAGTGAAATCCAGTTTGGCCCCGTCATGGCCGGAAACACCGAGCCGCCGTAGCCGCCACACGTCACGCTGGTATTCGCTGTCCCAGCCGGTCCCGTCGCGCAAATCGAGCACGCACTCGATCGCGTAACCGAGGAACGCGCGCGGGGTGTTGACCGACGCCGCGGCCGGCAGCCCGGCCAGCCAGTCGGCCAGCGGACGATCCAGCAGCGACTCGGCCCCGGTTGCCGACAAGTGGTCCAGCAGCGGCTTGATCGATCGCGGTGTGGTGCGGGTTCGGTTCAGGTCGACGCGGCATTGCAGCGCGTAGCCGATCTCCAGCCGCAACTGCGGCCGCAGCGGCCGCAAGTCGAAGCGATCCTCGCCGTAGCTGGCGCAGTAGGCGATGAACTCCGCCGCCGACGGGCGACCACGCAGCCGCCACCGCCGGTGGTGGGAATGACACCACCCGGCGTCCAGTTCGGCCCACAACATGCACCCCGGGATGGCGCACACCGCTGCCGGCGTGCCGGCCACGTCCGGCTTCCACCGATCCACCACTGGGCGTCCGCCTTGTCCCAGGCGTGGGAATGCGTGTAGCACAACCGATACCGATGCTGCCCGAAGCCGCAACGGGCACCAGGCACGATTGCAGCGGCCGGTACCCCATCACCTCTGGATCAGCGGTCGCCGCCACGCCGTCGGTCATCCGGCGACCCGCCTTTCTCCACCGGCCAGATGG
>NZ_JAOS01000043.1:0-2726 GCF_000523975.1 Mycobacterium sp. MAC_080597_8934
GTGCGGATGGTCCGCACCTTGCGCGCGGAGCTGGGCACCGAGCAGGGCACAGTGCAGCGGGTCGCTCGCCAGCTCGGCTACGGAGTGGAATCGGTGCGCACCTGGGTCCGTCAGGTCGACATCGACGAAGGCCTGGCTCCTGGGGTGACGACCTCGGAGTCGAAGAAGGTGAAGGAACTCGAACAGGAGATCCGAGAACTCAAGCGTGCCAACGTTATCTTGGGCGGGCTCGACTGTTTGGGGGCGTGATCTGGGTGTTTGTGTCGTGGACGGTGTCCGTGATGTGGGTGTCGGCGATGCGGTTGGCGCGGAGCTGTCCGTGCAGGAGTGCGATCTGGTTTCGTAGTTGACGGTTTTCGTTGTCGAGTTCGCGGATGCGTTCGTGTGCGAGGGTGAGGCGTTGGCGCAGGGAGGCGTCGGAGCCGCGCTCGACTGGGGCAGGTGGTGCCGGCTCGGGCGTCTCCGATATGGCGGTCAGTCGGCGGAGTTGGTCGCGCAGTGCGGGCTGGGCATACAGCCATGAGCGGGAGACGCCGGCGAGGGCGGCGATCTGTGTGATAGTGCGCCGCTGGCCGGTTTCGCCGAGTTCCTGCAGGGCTTGCCGGGCGCGTTGGAGGGTGTCGGCGCGGCGGCGTTGGGCAGCGGCGAGGAGGTAGTGGCTGTTGTCATGGCGCATCGGATGGTTCCTTTCCGCAGCATGTTTCGCTGCCCGCTGCAGCGCACCGGCAGTCGCGTTGGTCGGTTTCGAGGGTGGCGATGATGGTAAGCAGGTTGGTTTCGACGGTGTGGTTCATCTCGGCCAGGCGGGTGTGGCCGTCGGTTTGAGCACGCGAGATCAACGTGCGGGTGTCATCGAGCTGCTTGCGGTGTTGGGGTAGGAATTCGGCGGTCGTGATGAACAGCGGACAAGTCAAACATGCGTTGGCGTGCGGGCACGATTTCTGTAGTGGCAGACCACAATAGCCGTTGGGCAGCGCTATTTTCGCGCGTGCAAGGTTCTGCTTCATCCACTCGCCATCGGCGAGGGGCCCGTCGACGGTGATGTCGACCGGCTCACCGTGGATGTTGATCTTCTGGGCGCGTTCCCACTGCTCTCGTATGGTGGTGTCGGCCAATCGGGCATACACGGCGGTCATGGTGTGGCTGGTGTGGTCGAGCAGGCGTCGGACCACTTCCTGCGGCACCTCATGGTTGATCCATCGTGTGGCCGCCGTGTGCCGGAACTGATGAGCGGTGATATGCGCTGGCTGACCGAGTTCATCTGTGACACCACATGTTTCGAGCCACTGCCCGAGCTGGAGGTGGAACGTCACGGTGGGAATGGGCAGCCGTCCGTCGGGGTTGGCGCTGCTGCGCGGCAGCAACACGGCGGTGGTTGGAAACCGCTGCCGGGTGCGCTCCTGCTGCGTCTGGATCATGGCGGTGAGTTCGTCGTCGATGGGCACCACCGCGTCGCGGCGCATCTTATGGTTGCGGTAGCGCAAATAGACCGCGCCCTGCGGGTCGCGAACCAGACAGTCCAGCGCCAGCCGGGTGGCGTCGCCAATGCGCAGGCCGGTGCGGATGAGGACCTCCACCAGCAGCCGGATCCGCGGGTCGCTGATCCGGTCGAGGTTGGCCGGGCTTTCCAACTGGCCCATGACGAACTCGGGAATCGCCCGCGGTGCCGGTGTCTCGTCACGGCGGGGCTGGTCGCTGGGATACAGCTGCGCCTCGGCCGGCAGCGATGCCCACCGGTGCTGGCGAACGGCATTCAGAAACCCGGTCACACAGCCGATCTCGGCGCTGCGGGTCTTCGGTTGTGGGATCTCAACGGCCAGTCGAGCCAGGTAGGCCTCCAGCGCTGCCCGCTCGAGCGCACCCGGGCCCGACGAGCTCGCTAGTCCGGGCATGAACTGCGACAAACGAACGAGCGCGAGGCGATCACTGCGTAGCTGCCCCAGCCCGACTCCGCACGACATGCGCCACCGGCACCATCGTTTGGCCAGCTCTCGAAGCCAGACTGGGTGCACCGCAGTGAAATCCAGTTTGGCCCCGTCATGGCCGGAAACACCGAGCCGCCGTAGCCGCCACACGTCACGCTGGTATTCGCTGTCCCAGCCGGTCCCGTCGCGCAAATCGAGCACGCACTCGATCGCGTAACCGAGGAACGCGCGCGGGGTGTTGACCGACGCCGCGGCCGGCAGCCCGGCCAGCCAGTCGGCCAGCGGACGATCCAGCAGCGACTCGGCCCCGGTTGCCGACAAGTGGTCCAGCAGCGGCTTGATCGATCGCGGTGTGGTGCGGGTTCGGTTCAGGTCGACGCGGCATTGCAGCGCGTAGCCGATCTCCAGCCGCAACTGCGGCCGCAGCGGCCGCAAGTCGAAGCGATCCTCGCCGTAGCTGGCGCAGTAGGCGATGAACTCCGCCGCCGACGGGCGACCACGCAGCCGCCACCGCCGGTGGTGGGAATGACACCACCCGGCGTCCAGTTCGGCCCACAACATGCACCCCGGGATGGCGCACACCGCTGCCGGCGTGCCGGCCACGTCCGGCTTCCACCGATCCACCACTGGGCGTCCGGCCTTGTCCCAGGCGTGGGAATGCGTGTAGCACAACCGATACCGATGCTGCCCGAAGCCGCAACCGGGCACCAGGCACGATTGCAGCGGCCGGTACCCCATCACCTCTGGATCAGCGGTCGCCGCCCACGCCCGTCGGTCATCCGGGCGACCCGCCTTTCTCCA
>NZ_JAOS01000044.1:0-3315 GCF_000523975.1 Mycobacterium sp. MAC_080597_8934
GCATTCGGTCTTCGATCAACCTGACGCCGGTTCCGTTGCAGCCCAATATGACCGCATCATCGACGCACTGGCCGACAAGCTCCCCAAGGTCGCCGACCACCTCGAAGACGCCCGCGCCGACCTGCTCGCCTTCACCGCCTTCCCCAAACAAATTTGGCGGCAGATCTGGTCCAACAACCCACTATCCGTTAACCGGCTCTCCGGGGACACGGTTCGGGCTGCAGCGTGAGGTTCACGCACAAGCGCTGAGCACGGATGGATGCTGTCTGCATCTCGGTGGGGGAAGGCGGAGCGGCGATGCGGGTACTCAAGAGCGACAGCGGATATGTCCTGGAGGGCGACTGGGACGGGCAGGACGCGGTGAACGCGTTTCTCAACCATTTGGCGGGACGGGGGTTCAGCGCGGCCACGGTGCGGGCCTACGCATTCGACGTCGCCAATTTGAGCCGGTTCCTCGTCCAGCAAGCGGTCGGGCTCGCCGCGGTCGATGCGCCGTTGGTGTTCGACTGGATCGACTGGCAAGGCGTCCGCCGAACGGACCAGCCCACCGGCGGTCACCGCTCGTCGACCCCGCCGGCAGCTTCGACGGTGAACCGCCGGGTCGCGGCAGTGCGCGCGTTATTCGAGTATCTGGTGATGACCGGTGTCTGCACCGACAATCCGGTGCCGTCGCCGCGGCGGGGACAGGGGCTGCGCCAGTCGCAGCGGGGGTTGCTCGGTCATCTGGGTCCCGGGCGTGCACGCAGTGGCGGTAGGTTGGTGCGTCAGCCGCAGCGTCTTCCGGAATCGTTGTCCACCAACGATGTCGACGCGTTCCTGGCGACACTGGCAACGCACCGGGACCGGGCGATGGTGCTGGTGATGCTACTCGGAGGGCTGCGTTCGGCCGAGGCGCGTGGCCTGCTGCTCGCCGACGTCGATATGGGCCGGCGCCGGCTTCGGGTGATCGGCAAGGGCGGCAAGGAACGTCATGTCCCGGTCGATGCGGCGTTCTTCACCGAGCTCGCCGCCTACCTGCGATGGGAGCGGCCGCCGGGGTTGGCGACGCCGCAGTGCTTCGTAGTGCTGCGCGGCCCGACGACCGGTGCACCGGTCAGCGAGGCCGGGCTGCGCAGCCTGTTCCGTCGGCACCGGGAGACCTCTGGCGCCACAAGAGTCCGCCCGCACCGTTTACGGCATACCTACGGCACCGAATTGTCGGCGGCCGGAATCGATCTGCTGGCGTTGCGGGCGTTGATGGGGCATGTCTCGCCGGAGACCACGGCCCGCTACGTGCATTTGTCGATCGAGCAGCTCGCCGCCGAATACGGTGCTGCTCGTGCGACGTTGGCCGGAGCCCGGCAGTGACCACGGTGTTGGTCGGCCAACCCGTAGGCGCCGACGAGGTGGTGGCGGATTATCTCGACCACGTCGCCACCCTGGGTTTGAGCGGGCGGGCGGTACGCGACCGGATTCGGATCGCTCGCGACTTCACCGCACGCCACCGCGACCTGCACGCCTGGATGACGCTGCCGGCAGCCGAGCGGATCGCCGAGATACGGGACACCGGGGCGTGGCCGCTGATCTGTCACACGATCGGCACCGGCCGGTTACGGCTGGACGTCGAGCTGGCCGCGGTCAAACAGTTGACCGGGCTGGGCCGCGCAGTGGAGGACCGGGATCCGAGCGGATTCGCCGCGTTGCGGAATGCGGGAATTCGGTTGGGCTGGAGGAGTTCCTGGGTCGAGACGGTCCTCGGCGAATGTCTGGCGGTAGTGCTGGCACACCACGGCGGAATGGTCGCCGACCTGACCGGCGACGCGCTCGACGACTTCGACGCCGCGCTGTCACGTACCGTGGTGCCGCCATCGTCGCGGCGGGCATACAGGGGGCGGCTGGCCAGCCTGCGGCAGCTGTTGTTCGAGACCGCGGTCATCGACACCGCGCCGAAACGCCGGCGGTGGGCCCGTAGCCTCGAGCAGCGCTTCACCGAGGTGGAGATGCCCGACCCGATCCGTCAGACGTTGCTGCGCTACATCGGCGTGCGCGCGGCGGTGCTGCGGCCCAAATCGGTCGAGTCGCTGATCAACGACCTGCTGCCCTTCGCCGAATACCTCACCGCTCACCATCCCGACGTCATCAGCCTGCGTGAACTCGACCGGAGCTGCATCGAGGGCTACCTGAAATGGAATCGCACCCGGGGCTGGCGTGGTCAGCGCGCCGCCGCGGGCGCCGGGCGCACCGTCTCGGCCGCGGTGGCCCAGTCGGCAGTGCTCAGTCTGCGCAACCTGCTCGACGACATCACCGCCTGGGGCTGGGCGCAGGCCCCACCACGGCGGTTGGTATTCGCCGCCGACGTCCCCAAACTCGACCAGCCGTTGCCACGCGCGCTAGCACCCGATGTGGACGCGGCAGTGATGAACGCCGTTGCCCACCTGCAGGATCCGTTCGCCCGCATCGGCCTGACCGTGCTGCGTGGTGCCGGCCTGCGGGCGGGGGAACTGCTCGACCTCGAACTGGGCAGCATCATCGACTACGGACCGGCCGGAACCTGGCTGAAGGTGCCACTGGGCAAGCTCGCCACCGAACGCATGGTCCCGCTCTCCGCCGCGACCCTCGCCGCGCTCGACGAGTGGGTCGCCCTCCGCGGCACGCACCGGCCGCTGCCGCACCCACGCACCGGCGTGCTCACCGACTTTCTGTTCACCCGGCACGGACGCCGCCTGGGCTACACCCGGCTGCGCAACGGGCTGCTCACCGCCGCTGAATCCGCCGGGTTGCACCGTCCCGACGGCGGCGTCCTGATGGTCACTCCACATCAGTTGCGCCACACCTGGGCCACCGAACTCGCCAACGCCGGGATGAGTCTGCAGGCCTTGATGTCCTTACTCGGGCACGTCACTCCACAAATGACGATCCGCTACGCCACCCTGGCCTCGCCCACCCTGCGCGCGGCCTACGACGAAGCGATGGGCAAGATGCGCCGCCAGTTCACCCTCACCCCGGTCGGCAAACCGATCCTGCCCGACAAGGTCGGCTGGCTGCACAGTGAAATGCTGAAAACCCGCGTTGCACACGGATACTGCGCTCGCCACGAATCCGCGGGCGCGTGCCCTTATGCCAACATCTGCGAAACCTGCGACAACTACGTCACCGCCCCCGAATTCCGCGACACGCTCACCGACCAACTCGCCGACGTCCAGGCCCTCAGAACCGACGCCGAGTGCCGCGGCTGGACCGACGAAGCCGCCCGCCACGACCGCGTCGCCCACGCCCTTACCGACCACCTCCAGCGCCTCGATCGATGAACATCCCACCCCGACGGGTTGACCCGCC
>NZ_JAOS01000045.1:0-10716 GCF_000523975.1 Mycobacterium sp. MAC_080597_8934
CCGCACCTTCGTCATGATCGAAAGCAGCGCTTCTTCGACGGGTAGGTGTAGACAGCTGCCTTGTTCGTGCCCTTCTTGCGGCGCCGCTGGATGCGGAATCCGAGAAAGTCGAACCCCTCGTCGAGGTGGCATACCTGGGTCTTCTCCACGGATAGCCGTAGCCCCAGTGGGGCAATGACATCCGCGACTTCGTCCCATAATGCGTCCGCGTGCGCTTTGGTTCCGGCCACCATGATCACGAAATCGTCGGCATAGCGGACGATCCGATAGGTGGCCCCGCCACGTTTGCGATGGGCATCTCGCCGCTGAGATGTCCGATGGGCATCCCATTTCACACGGAAATGTGCGTCCAACACCGTCAGAGCGATGTTGGCCAGCAGCGGTGAGAGTATGCCACCCTGGGGTGTGCCGGTATCAGATTCCCTGACCGTTCCGTCGCCAGACATGATGCCCGCCTTCAGGAATGCCTTGATCAGGGCCAGGACCCGCTTGTCGACGATCCGCGTGCGTACTCGTTCCATGATGGCGGAGTGAGCCAGTTCGTCGAAACACGCCGCGATGTCAGCCTCGAAGACCCAGTGATAGTTCCGGGTCCCCAAAGCATGTATCTCGGCGATCGCGTCCTGAGCGCGACGTCGGGGACGGAAACCGTAACTGACCGGCTCGAAATCCGCCTCGAAGATCGGCTCCAACACCAACAGCAACGACGCTTGAACCGTGCGGTCCATCGCCGTGGGAATACCGAGCCGCCTGAGTTTGCTGCTCCCTGGTTTGGGAATGAGTATCTCCCGCACCGGAAGTGGAGCAAATGTCCGTGCCTTCAGTTCGGTTCGAACGTGGCTCAGGAACGCCACCGTCTCGGCATCTCCGGTTATGGACGCAGGAGTCAGCCGGTCGACACCGGCTGAGCGTGCGCCCTTGTTGCCCCGCACCCGTTCCCACGCGACGGTGAGAAAGTCCGGGTGGTGGACGAGGTTGAACACATCATCAAAGCGGCGGTCGGAATCTTCGACCGCCCAGTGGTGCAGCTTGCGTTGCATCTGTCGTACCTGCCATGCCGCCTGATCGGGATCGGGCCATGACAGCTCACCGGTATTCACCAGTGCCTCCGTTCGTGTCGTGTTCGCTGCATCAATTCCGCTGGGGCCCTTCGCCATGCACGAGGCTTTCCCCCGCTCGGACTACTACGGCCCCTCCGCCCCACCGCGTGGCCATCGACAGACGACGCGTCAACCCGGATTCGGCGCCCTCTGTGAATGGCCATGAGAAAGTCCCCATCTGTGGCCAGTAGGAAGTCCCCACTGGTGGCCAAGTAGAAGTCCCCACTCCTTTGCGGGCTCGTCGTGTCTTTTCCGGGAGCTGAGGGCCTGGGCGGTGACGGTGATAGCGCCAACTGCCACCACACCGCCCAGGGAGCTCTATTGAAGTCTGCAAGGGAGCGTATGAACATCATTTCGGCGTATCACCAGGTCGGCACGTATCGTGGCGCGGCCGAGCTGTGCGGGACTACCCACAAAACGGTCAAACGGGTCATCGAACGGGCCGAGGGCGGTGGTCCGCCGCCGCGGGAGCGGCGGCCACGCAATCTCGACGCCTTCACCGATCTGGTCGCCGCGCGAGTGGACAAGTCGAACGGCAGGATCTCGGCGAAGCGGCTGTTGCTGGTGGCCCGCGCGGCCGGATATGGCGGCTCAGCACGGAACTTCCGTCGGCTGGTGGCGGAGCAGAAAGTGTTGTGGCGCAGACAGAACCGGCATCAGCGGCGTCCGGCGGTGTGGTCACCGGGTGACTATCTGGTGATGGACTGGGCTCAAGCCGCACCGGGGTTGTTGGTGTTCTGCGCGGTCCTGGCCTATTCACGGTGGCGGTTCGTGCGGTTTGCCGCCGACCAGAAGGCCTCCACCACGTTGGCGATGATCGCCGAGGCCCTCGAGGCCATCGGCGGGGTGCCGGCCAAGATCCTGGCCGATCGGATGGGCTGCCTCAAGGGTGGTGTGGTCGCCAATGTTGTTGTGCCGACTCCGGATTACGTGCGTTTCGCCTCTCACTACGGGTTCGTCCCGGATTTCTGTCACGGCGCGGATCCGCAATCGAAGGGCATCGTGGAGAACCTGTGCGGCTATGCCCAGGACGACCTGGCGGTGCCGCTGCTGACCGAAGCCGCCATCGCCGGCGAATCGGTCGATCTGCGAGCCCTCAACGCCCACGCCGCGGTGTGGTGCGCCGAGGTCAACGCTGCGGTGCATTCCGAGATCTGCGCGGTCCCTGATGAGCGGCTCGCTGAGGAGCGCACCGTGTTGAAGGCGTTGCCGTCGTTGCGGCTGGAGATCGGTGCTGGCTCGGTGCGTCGCAAGGTCGACAGCCTGTCGTGTATCCGCTATGGCTCGGCCCGCTACTCGGTGCCCCAACGGCTCGTCGGGGCCACGGTGGCGGTCGTGGTTGATCACGGTGCCTTGCTCATTCTGGAACCCGCGACCGGGGTGATCGTGGCTGAGCACGAGTTGGTTGGCCCGGGTGAGGTGTCGATCCTCGATGAGCATTACGACGGGCCCAGACCGGCACCGTCGCGCGGACCGCGACCGAAAACCCAAGCAGAGAAACAGTTCTGCGCCCTCGGCGTGGAAGCTGAGCAGTTCTTGGTTGGTGCTGCCGCCATCGGTAATACCCGGCTGAAATCTGAGATCGACATCCTGCTGGGGCTCGGAGCTGCTCACGGTGAGCAGGCGTTGGTCGACGCCCTGCGTCGGGCGGTGGCGTTTCGGCGGTTCCGCGCTGCCGACGTGCGCTCCATCCTCGATGCCGGCGCCGGCGCCCCACAACCCCGCCCGGCTGGGGACGCTCTGGTCCTCGATCTGCCCACCGCCGAGACCCGGTCCTTGGATGCTTACAAGATCGGCGGCACGTCCACTGATGGCACCGCGTCATGACCGCTGTCGAACCGGTGCCACCAGCCTCGGTGGCGCCGTTGCCTGCTGACCTCGATGCCGCGTTGCGTCGGTTGAAGTTGGCTACCGTGCGCCGCAATGCCGCCGAGGTGCTGCAGGTGGCCAAGACCCAACGCTGGACCCCGGAGGAGATTCTGCGGACGTTGGTCGAGGCCGAGATCGCCGCCCGCGATGCCTCCAACACCGCCAACCGCCTCAAGGCCGCGGCGTTCCCGGTCATCAAGTCTCTCGACGGTTTCGACGTCAAAGGCTCGTCGATCACCCAGGCGACGTTCGACTATCTGTCGAGTCTGGAATGGATTCGGGCGCAACAGAATCTGGCGGTTATCGGTCCGCCGGGTACAGGCAAAAGTCACTTGCTCATCGGCTGCGGGCACGCCGCCGTGCACGCCGGCTTCAAGGTCCGCTATTTCACCGCCGCAGACCTCATCGAGGTGCTCTACCGGGGCATAGCCGACAACACTGTCGGCAAGATCATCGACTCGCTACTGAGGGCCGACCTCCTGCTGGTCGATGAGATCGGCTTCGCCCCGCTCGACGACACCGGCACCCAGCTGCTGTTCCGTTTGGTGGCGGCGGGCTACGAACGCCGCTCCCTGGCCATCGCCTCGCACTGGCCCTTCGAACAATGGGGACGATTCCTGCCCGAGCACACCACCGCCGCCAGCATCCTCGACCGGCTGCTGCACCACGCCACCATCGTCATCACCTCCGGCGAGTCCTACCGGATGCGCCACGCCGACCACAAGAAGGGAGCCACCAAGAGTTAACCAATCACCCGCAACGGAGTGGGGACTTCACCTGGCCAAAAACGGGGACTTCCAGATGGCCATTGACACCCTCGGCTGAGGACGACGACACGGGAGCCTCGCGATGGTTCCCACGTTCACTGCTGACCGCTCGAGGAGGGAGGTGCCCAGCTATGCCCCTGCGATATCGCCACGGCTACGCCGCAGGCATTCACCGTGGCCTCCAGCGGCAGCGACCTAAACCGCAGCCGGAGTTCCCAACACCGAGACGCCAGTGGTGTTGGTGCGCATCGCAGACCAGCCCGAATCCACCGGGTTAGAGCTGGCGGGAGACTTGAGAGGCGTTAAAACACTGGTTCCTCGCGTACACCTTCTCCTCATGCTTGCCGGACCCAGGCCATCCGGTAGTGCCGGCCTGTCCCGTCGTTGTCGGGGCTGCTTACCACCCTCGCCGGCGTCTCCCGGTCCAGGCTGCCCCCAGCTTCGTTACGCTGCTGCGACAGCACAACGGCGCAGGTCTCTCACCTCCGCTCGGTCACACAGCGCCTCGTGGCGCACGAGGTCACCCTCCCAGTGGCCCGCCTGTCGGCGGGTTTGGACGCTCGCCGGTCGCTCGTGGATTGACCGCAGCTTGGTGAGTTGTTTCAGCGCGCCGTCGATAGCGCGATCCGTACCGAGGCCGACACGCTGGAGCGCATTCGGCGGCTGGCAGCCCACTACGACGACGCGACGATCGCGCGTCTGCTCGCACGGCAGGGCGTGATGACTGCGACCGGGCTGGCGTTCACCCGCGACCGGGTTGGCAGCCTGCGCCGCAAACACGGTATCGCCGGGCCGACCGAGCCTGTCGTACCCGTCGGCGACGATGTACGCATGGTCAGTATCGCCGAAGCCGAGACGCTGCTGGGGCACCTCCCGCGCCACTCTCTACCGGTGGCTGGCAAGCGGCTTCATCCACGGCGAGCAACATCGCCCTGGCGACCCGTGGCGGATCCGCATCGACCCCGAGCTACGCGCCAATATCACCCCAGACACACCCGACGGATGGGTTGGGCTCGAGCAGGCTGCCCGCCGACTCGGCGTGGCCAAACAGACCGTCCTGGATCGAATCCGCCGCGGAGAGCTCAACGCCGTCCACGTCAACCGTGGCCAACGCAAAGGCCTGGCCATCCAACTGCCGCTGCCGGAGGAGACCTTGTTCACTACGGCGCCATGAAACGCCGACAGCAGCTTGTCGCATCCGGTCCAGAACACCTAATCGCACCACCCGCCCGACCATGAACACCAACAACAACGCAGCATTCGGCCCGAATCTGGACCGAATGAGACAAACGACGAAAGGAAATTAGCAGTGAGAACCGGGATCGACCGGGTTGCCCAACTCGTCGCGCAGATCGATCGTTCGCTTGCGTTCATGAGTCTATGCGGTAGCGCTGACAGGCTCGGTTGGCACCAGGCCAGTTTCGGTGTGATTTTGCGGATTCCTTTGCGGCAGTTCGGTCGGTGGGTCGTGCAGCGATCTGCGTAGGTCGGCCAGCAGCCGCAGCCCGGCCGGGGTCATGGTGAACCCGCGCCATCCGGCGCTGGCGCGGTCGAGTACGGCCCACACCAGTGTGAGGCAGGAGTACTCGCCGGGCAGGCGGCCGATCACCTTGACTCTGCGCCGTGTTTCGCCGAAGGTGCGTTCGATGAAGTTGGAGTGTCGGGCCCTGGGCCAATGCTCACGGGGAAACCGCAGGTAGACGGTCAGCGAGTCGCGGTCATCGAGCAGGGCCCGCACTGCGGCCGGGTAGGAGTCGCGCCAGCGCTTGGCGAACGCGTCGGTCCTGTTTTGGGCGAGTTTGACCGCGGCGATGCCGGGTTCGACATCGGCTGGTAGGTCGAAGACCGCCCAATAATCGGCTTTGACGTCAGCTTGGGCATTCTTGGGCACCTTGGCCAGGATGTTTCTGGCGCGATGAATAAGACACCGCTGCCGCAACGCCGCGCCCATGGTGGTCTCGACCGCGCCGATCAGCCCGGGTGCGCCGTCGCTGATCACCAGCAGTGGGCACGCCAGGCCGCGTTCGCCGAGCCCGCGCAAGAACCCTTCCCAGGCCGCACCGGATTCCGAGGAGGCCGCCTCAAGCCCGACGAACACCGGTTTGCCGTCGGTGTCGATACCCCACGCGGCCAGTACCGGCTCGGCTGAGGCGCCTGCGTGGTATTTAAAGTGCGACCCGTCCAGGAACAGGTAATCGAGCTCGACGTCGTCGAGGCGGCGAGCGCTCCACTGCTCGAACTGAGCCGTTGATGTCCTCGCAGATGCGCGACACCGTCGACTTCGACACCGCGGCGGCCTCGCCGAGCGCTTCGACCAGGGTGGCCTCCACGTCGCGGACCGACAACCCGCGCACGAACCCGGCGATCACCAATGCCTCCAATGCGTTGGTCTTGGTTACTCCCTTGCCGAACAGCTGGGAGGCGAACCGCTCGGTGGTGCCGCGCATCTTCGGCCGTGCCAGCGTCACCGGTCCCGCGGTGGTCTTCACCGTGGTCGGGCAGTATCCGTTGCGCATCCCGGCGCGGGCGTCCGCACAGCTCGCGGTCCGCTGGTAGCGGTCCCGGCCCAAAAACGCGGCCACTTCGGCCTCGATGGCGGTCTGCAGCAGCAACCGGGCACCAAGCCGGGCTACTTCCTCGATCGCGCCCGCCAGGTCCTCGCCGCCGGCGAACACACCATCAATTTCTGCCTGCAACCGCTGCACAGGCGATACCCTCTTCGACACGGACGTAGGCTCCTTCCATCAGACTGGCCGGTCTTCGAGGGAACCTACGTCCGGATTCTTTTACACCGCGGCAGGGACACGACCTAGCGAGGACACTGTCGCGTTAGAGGACTTGCTGACTCCGACACTCGACGAGTTGGACACGATCGCTACCAATGGCGGTCTGGCGCGGGGCGTGCCGACCGGATTCGCTGATCTCGATGAGATCACCTGCGGGCTTCAGCCAGGAACCATGGTTACCGTTGCGGCTCGTCCGGGCGTTGGAAAAGTCCGTTCTAGCACTGGATTTCATGCGATCGTGTTCGCTCAGACATCGGATGGCCAGTGTCATCTTCTCGTTGGAAATGAGTAAGTCCGAAATTGTGATGCGGCTGCTGGCGGCCGAAGCGAGGGTCAAACTTGCGGATATGCGTTCGGGGCGCATGAATGACGATGACTGGATCCGGGTGGGCGGCACCATGAGTCAAATCAGCGATGCCCGGATTCGGCCCGTTGCTAGGAGGCGGAATTCGTGGCCGCGATTAACGGCGATCTAGCTAACTACGAGACCGTGGATAGGCTTGCGGGCATCGCTGGTCTTTCACCAGTGCCACACGATTCCGGGCGCGTCACGGGCAACCTGAAACGTCCACGCAGGTATGACCGGCGCTTACTCCGAGCCTGCTACATGGCTGCCCACAACAGTCTCCGCACCAGTCCAGCATCGCGTGCCTTCTACGACCGGAAACGAGCCCAGGGCAAACGCCACAGTTGTCGGCGTCGTCTGAAAACTGACCCCGTGTCGACGCGGTGGTTTCTAGGTGCGGTCGCAACACTTCTCTAGATTCTGGAGGTTGTGTTGGCATCGTCGCGTCGGGTGAAGAAGGGGCCGGGACGTCGTCCGCAGTCGGCCAAGCGTCAGCGGTTCATGGAGTTGCGGGCTCGCGGGTGGAGCGTGCGGGCCGCGGCCCGCGAAGTCGGTGTGTCCCGGTCCGCTGCGACGAACTGGACACGCGGTTACAAGACCTACCGCAACGGCGTCGCGGTCGGGTTCGTCCCGCCGCTAGATCGACTAGCGGTCCGCCAGATCAGCACGCGATACCTGTCCCAGGACGAGCGCATCGAGATCGCCGATCTGCATCACTCAGGGCTGAGGGTGCGGACGATCGCCACCCGACTCGGTCGAGCGCCGTCGACGATTTCGAGGGAGCTACGGCGCAACGCACCAGCCGGCCGCGGATATCAGCCCTTCGATGCCCACCGGCGAGCCACCGCGCGACGAGCACGTCACCACCGCCGTCGGGTCGACACCAACGACCAGCTCGGTAACGCGGTCGCCGAGCTGCTTCTTCAGCGTTGGAGCCCCCAACAGATCAGCCGTCACCTCCGCCACCGCTTCCCCGATGATTCATCGATGTGGTTATGCCACGAAAGCATCTATCAAGCTGTCTATCAACCGAATTCACGTTTCATGCGGCCCTCGCGATTAGCGCCGCACCGACGCTCACCGCTGCGCACCGGTCGAGATCACCGCCGAGCGCATCACCGCCAGAGTTGCCGGCGGCCGCGGTTCCAGCAGCCGATGCTCACCATCCACGACCGGTCCTTCTCGGCTGTCGACCGGTCTGAAGCCGGCCACTGGGAAGGCGACCTTGTGCGCCACGAGGCGCTGTGTGACCGAGCGGAGGTGAGAGACCTGCGCCGTTGTGCTGTCGCAGCAGCGTAACGAAGCTGGGGGCAGCCTGGACCGGGAGACGCCGGCGAGGGTGGTAAGCAGCCCCGACAACGACGGGACAGGCCGGCACTACCGGATGGCCTGGGTCCGGCAAGCATGAGGAGAAGGTGTACGCGAGGAACCAGTGTTTTAACGCCTCTCAAGTCTCCCGCCAGCTCTAACCCGGTGGATTCGGGCTGGTCTGCGATGCGCACCAACACCACTGGCGTCTCGGTGTTGGGAACTCCGGCTGCGGTTTAGGTCGCTGCCGCTGGAGGCCACGGTGAATGCCTGCGGCGTAGCCGTGGCGATATCGCAGGGGCATAGCTGGGCACCTCCCTCCTCGAGCGGTCAGCAGTGAACGTGGGAACCATCGCGAGGCTCCCGTGTCGTCGTCCTCAGCCGAGGGCGCCGAATCCGGGTTGACGCGTCGTCTGTCGATGGCCACGCGGTGGGGCGGAGGGGCCGTAGTAGTCCGAGCGGGGGAAAGCCTCGTGCATGGCGAAGGGCCCCAGCGGAATTGATGCAGCGAACACGACACGAACGGAGGCACTGGTGAATACCGGTGAGCTGTCATGGCCCGATCCCGATCAGGCGGCATGGCAGGTACGACAGATGCAACGCAAGCTGCACCACTGGGCGGTCGAAGATTCCGACCGCCGCTTTGATGATGTGTTCAACCTCGTCCACCACCCGGACTTTCTCACCGTCGCGTGGGAACGGGTGCGGGGCAACAAGGGCGCACGCTCAGCCGGTGTCGACCGGCTGACTCCTGCGTCCATAACCGGAGATGCCGAGACGGTGGCGTTCCTGAGCCACGTTCGAACCGAACTGAAGGCACGGACATTTGCTCCACTTCCGGTGCGGGAGATACTCATTCCCAAACCAGGGAGCAGCAAACTCAGGCGGCTCGGTATTCCCACGGCGATGGACCGCACGGTTCAAGCGTCGTTGCTGTTGGTGTTGGAGCCGATCTTCGAGGCGGATTTCGAGCCGGTCAGTTACGGTTTCCGTCCCCGACGTCGCGCTCAGGACGCGATCGCCGAGATACATGCTTTGGGGACCCGGAACTATCACTGGGTCTTCGAGGCTGACATCGCGGCGTGTTTCGACGAACTGGCTCACTCCGCCATCATGGAACGAGTACGCACGCGGATCGTCGACAAGCGGGTCCTGGCCCTGATCAAGGCATTCCTGAAGGCGGGCATCATGTCTGGCGACGGAACGGTCAGGGAATCTGATACCGGCACACCCCAGGGTGGCATACTCTCACCGCTGCTGGCCAACATCGCTCTGACGGTGTTGGACGCACATTTCCGTGTGAAATGGGATGCCCATCGGACATCTCAGCGGCGAGATGCCCATCGCAAACGTGGCGGGGCCACCTATCGGATCGTCCGCTATGCCGACGATTTCGTGATCATGGTGGCCGGAACCAAAGCGCACGCGGACGCATTATGGGACGAAGTCGCGGATGTCATTGCCCCACTGGGGCTACGGCTATCCGTGGAGAAGACCCAGGTATGCCACCTCGACGAGGGTTCGACTTTCTCGGATTCCGCATCCAGCGGCGCCGCAAGAAGGGCACGAACAAGGCAGCTGTCTACACCTACCCGTCGAAGAAGGCGCTGCTTTCGATCATGACGAAGGTGCGGGCGCTGACCAAGAAGGCACGTCATCATGGCCTTGCTGATCTCCTCGGACGCCTCAACCCGGTGCTCCGAGGATGGTGTGCGTATTTCCGTCACGGTGTGTCGAAGGCAACCTTCGGATACCTCGATTCCTTTGCCTGGCATCGGGTCACCCAGTGGCTGCTCAAACGGCACAAGCGGATCACGTGGGCGGAGCTCTACCGGCGGTTCCTGACCGGAAGGCCAGGCAATCGTCCGCAAGAGAATGGGATCGTCATGTTCGATACCACCACCGTTCCGATCACTCGGTATCGGTGGCGGGCGAGCAACATCCCCACACCGTGGACCAGCACAGCGGCGACCTCGGTCCCCGCATAACGGTGGCAGTCCGTGGAGCGCCGGATGCGACGAGAGTCGCACGTCCGGTGCGGAGGGCGGGCCGGGGAAACGGGCCAGGAGCAATCCCGGCACCGCGCCCCGGTCCGACCCCTACATCATCGGTAATAACCACCTCTCGGCGATCGGCACTCTGGTCGAACGCCAGACCGGATGCTGCGGTTGGTGCATCTGCCTCGCAGTGACGCCGACTCCCTGCACGCGGCCTTGGTGGCCCGCATGAAGGATCTGCCACACGCTGATGCGGTCGATCACCTGGGACCAGGGCACCGAGATGGCGCGCCACCTTGCCACCACCGACAAGCTCGGCGCGCCCGTCTACTTCTGCGACTCCAGATCACCCTGGCAACGCGGCACGAACGAGAACACCAACGGACTGCTGCGCGACTACTTCCCGAAGGGCGTCACCCTCATCAGCCACCCGCCGGAGCAGTTGTTGGCCGTCGAACACGAACTCAACCATCGCCCCCGCATAGTCCTCCAAGACCGTTGCCCCGCCGATCTATTCGCTGCCCTGTTAGTCTCGAGTGATCC
>NZ_JAOS01000046.1:0-7983 GCF_000523975.1 Mycobacterium sp. MAC_080597_8934
TCGGTCGAGCGCCGTCGACGATTTCGAGGGAGCTACGGCGCAACGCACCAGCCGGCCGCGGATATCAGCCCTTCGATGCCCACCGGCGAGCCACCGCGCGACGAGCACGTCACCACCGCCGTCGGGTCGACACCAACGACCAGCTCGGTAACGCGGTCGCCGAGCTGCTTCTTCAGCGTTGGAGCCCCCAACAGATCAGCCGTCACCTCCGCCACCGCTTCCCCGATGATTCATCGATGTGGTTATGCCACGAAAGCATCTATCAAGCTGTCTATCAACCGAATTCACGTTTCATGCGGCCCTCGCGATTAGCGCCGCACCGACGCTCACCGCTGCGCACCGGTCGAGATCACCGCCGAGCGCATCACCGCCAGAGTTGCCGGCGGCCGCGGTTCCAGCAGCCGATGCTCACCATCCACGACCGGTCCTTCTCGGCTGTCGACCGGTCTGAAGCCGGCCACTGGGAAGGCGACCTTGTGCGCCACGAGGCGCTGTGTGACCGAGCGGAGGTGAGAGACCTGCGCCGTTGTGCTGTCGCAGCAGCGTAACGAAGCTGGGGGCAGCCTGGACCGGGAGACGCCGGCGAGGGTGGTAAGCAGCCCCGACAACGACGGGACAGGCCGGCACTACCGGATGGCCTGGGTCCGGCAAGCATGAGGAGAAGGTGTACGCGAGGAACCAGTGTTTTAACGCCTCTCAAGTCTCCCGCCAGCTCTAACCCGGTGGATTCGGGCTGGTCTGCGATGCGCACCAACACCACTGGCGTCTCGGTGTTGGGAACTCCGGCTGCGGTTTAGGTCGCTGCCGCTGGAGGCCACGGTGAATGCCTGCGGCGTAGCCGTGGCGATATCGCAGGGGCATAGCTGGGCACCTCCCTCCTCGAGCGGTCAGCAGTGAACGTGGGAACCATCGCGAGGCTCCCGTGTCGTCGTCCTCAGCCGAGGGCGCCGAATCCGGGTTGACGCGTCGTCTGTCGATGGCCACGCGGTGGGGCGGAGGGGCCGTAGTAGTCCGAGCGGGGGAAAGCCTCGTGCATGGCGAAGGGCCCCAGCGGAATTGATGCAGCGAACACGACACGAACGGAGGCACTGGTGAATACCGGTGAGCTGTCATGGCCCGATCCCGATCAGGCGGCATGGCAGGTACGACAGATGCAACGCAAGCTGCACCACTGGGCGGTCGAAGATTCCGACCGCCGCTTTGATGATGTGTTCAACCTCGTCCACCACCCGGACTTTCTCACCGTCGCGTGGGAACGGGTGCGGGGCAACAAGGGCGCACGCTCAGCCGGTGTCGACCGGCTGACTCCTGCGTCCATAACCGGAGATGCCGAGACGGTGGCGTTCCTGAGCCACGTTCGAACCGAACTGAAGGCACGGACATTTGCTCCACTTCCGGTGCGGGAGATACTCATTCCCAAACCAGGGAGCAGCAAACTCAGGCGGCTCGGTATTCCCACGGCGATGGACCGCACGGTTCAAGCGTCGTTGCTGTTGGTGTTGGAGCCGATCTTCGAGGCGGATTTCGAGCCGGTCAGTTACGGTTTCCGTCCCCGACGTCGCGCTCAGGACGCGATCGCCGAGATACATGCTTTGGGGACCCGGAACTATCACTGGGTCTTCGAGGCTGACATCGCGGCGTGTTTCGACGAACTGGCTCACTCCGCCATCATGGAACGAGTACGCACGCGGATCGTCGACAAGCGGGTCCTGGCCCTGATCAAGGCATTCCTGAAGGCGGGCATCATGTCTGGCGACGGAACGGTCAGGGAATCTGATACCGGCACACCCCAGGGTGGCATACTCTCACCGCTGCTGGCCAACATCGCTCTGACGGTGTTGGACGCACATTTCCGTGTGAAATGGGATGCCCATCGGACATCTCAGCGGCGAGATGCCCATCGCAAACGTGGCGGGGCCACCTATCGGATCGTCCGCTATGCCGACGATTTCGTGATCATGGTGGCCGGAACCAAAGCGCACGCGGACGCATTATGGGACGAAGTCGCGGATGTCATTGCCCCACTGGGGCTACGGCTATCCGTGGAGAAGACCCAGGTATGCCACCTCGACGAGGGGTTCGACTTTCTCGGATTCCGCATCCAGCGGCGCCGCAAGAAGGGCACGAACAAGGCAGCTGTCTACACCTACCCGTCGAAGAAGGCGCTGCTTTCGATCATGACGAAGGTGCGGGCGCTGACCAAGAAGGCACGTCATCATGGCCTTGCTGATCTCCTCGGACGCCTCAACCCGGTGCTCCGAGGATGGTGTGCGTATTTCCGTCACGGTGTGTCGAAGGCAACCTTCGGATACCTCGATTCCTTTGCCTGGCATCGGGTCACCCAGTGGCTGCTCAAACGGCACAAGCGGATCACGTGGGCGGAGCTCTACCGGCGGTTCCTGACCGGAAGGCCAGGCAATCGTCCGCAAGAGAATGGGATCGTCATGTTCGATACCACCACCGTTCCGATCACTCGGTATCGGTGGCGGGCGAGCAACATCCCCACACCGTGGACCAGCACAGCGGCGACCTCGGTCCCCGCATAACGGTGGCAGTCCGTGGAGCGCCGGATGCGACGAGAGTCGCACGTCCGGTGCGGAGGGCGGGCCGGGGAAACGGGCCAGGAGCAATCCCGGCACCGCGCCCCGGTCCGACCCCTACATCATCGGTAATAACCACCTCTCGGCGATCGGCACTCTGGTCGAACGCCAGACCCGGATGCTGCGGTTGGTGCATCTGCCTCGCAGTGACGCCGACTCCCTGCACGCGGCCTTGGTGGCCCGCATGAAGGATCTGCCACCCACGCTGATGCGGTCGATCACCTGGGACCAGGGCACCGAGATGGCGCGCCACCTTGCCACCACCGACAAGCTCGGCGCGCCCGTCTACTTCTGCGACTCCAGATCACCCTGGCAACGCGGCACGAACGAGAACACCAACGGACTGCTGCGCGACTACTTCCCGAAGGGCGTCACCCTCATCAGCCACCCGCCGGAGCAGTTGTTGGCCGTCGAACACGAACTCAACCATCGCCCCCGCATGGTCCTCCAAGACCGTTGCCCCGCCGATCTATTCGCTGCCCTGTTAGTCTCGAGTGATCCGTCGGTGTTGCGACGTTGAGTAGAACCCACCCCGTCGAAAAGGGGTCAATTTTCGGCCGCCGTTGACAGCGGTTGTGCTAAGTAGTTGGGTGAGGGCGAATCGCTCTACACCCGAGTCGATTCCAGCCAATCTTTGACGTCATCCAGTAACCATCGACGGTGCCGATCGCTAAGCCTGAGGTGATGTGGACCAGGCGCATCAATCCCACGTTCCCGCCTGGCCGCCCATTCATGCAGCGTTGAGACCGGAACTCCGGTCATCGCTCGAACTTCATGAGCGGTGAGCATGACCGACGCATTTTCTATCGTCATCGTCTCCAACCCCAGTTGCGTCCAGCAGAGTGGTGTACGAGCCGGTGATGACCGGCGTGTCGTAGCCGGATGAATGAAGGTCATCGCGTGATTCTTCGAGGGACCGACCAAAGTCACTCGAGCAAAGGAATCAACGCGATGACCATTGCCCACGATATCGACCTGTCTGCCGTGCTGGCCGAACGACTCACCACCACGCACCCTGATGTGCTGCGCGAGTTGTTGGCCGCCTTCATTCACGCCCTGATGGGCGCCGAAGCCGACGCGGTGTGCGGTGCCGGCTACGGCCAGCGCAGCAGCGAGCGCACCAATTCCCGCAACGGGTATCGGCACCGCGAGTTTGACACCCGCGCAGGCACATTGGATCTGGCGATTCCCAAGCTAAGGCAAGGTTCGTACTTCCCGGACTGGCTGCTGGAACGGCGCAAACGCGCCGAGCGGGCCCTGACCACGGTGGTGGCTACCTGCTACCTGCTGGGCGTTTCGACGCGGCGGATGGACAAACTCGTCGAGACTCTGGGCATCACCAGCTTGTCGAAGTCCCAGGTCAGCGTGATGGCCAAAGAGCTCGACGCCGCGGTCGAGGCGTTCCGGACCCGGCCACTGGATGCAGGCCCGTACACGTTCATGGCTGCTGACGCCCTGGTGCTCAAGGTTCGCGAAGCAGGCCGGGTGGTCAACGTGCACGCGCTGATCGCCACCGGGGTCAACGCCGAGGGCTACCGCGAAATCCTGGGCATCGACGTCACCACCGCCGAGGACGGGGCCGGCTGGCTGACCTTCCTGCGGTCGCTGACCGCCCGCGGCCTATCAGGGGTCCGTCTGGTCACTTCCGACGCCCACGCCGGTCTGGTGGCCGCGATCGGCGCCACCCTGCCTGGGGCATCGTGGCAACGGTGTCGCACCCACTACGCCACCAACCTGATGGCCATCACTCCGAAATCATCGTGGCCGTGGGTACGCACACTACTGCATTCGGTCTTCGATCAACCTGACGCCGGTTCCGTTGCAGCCCAATATGACCGCATCATCGACGCACTGGCCGACAAGCTCCCCAAGGTCGCCGACCACCTCGAAGACGCCCGCGCCGACCTGCTCGCCTTCACCGCCTTCCCCAAACAAATTTGGCGGCAGATCTGGTCCAACAACCCACTATCCGTTAACCGGCTCTCCGGGGACACGGTTCGGGCTGCAGCGTGAGGTTCACGCACAAGCGCTGAGCACGGATGGATGCTGTCTGCATCTCGGTGGGGGAAGGCGGAGCGGCGATGCGGGTACTCAAGAGCGACAGCGGATATGTCCTGGAGGGCGACTGGGACGGGCAGGACGCGGTGAACGCGTTTCTCAACCATTTGGCGGGACGGGGGTTCAGCGCGGCCACGGTGCGGGCCTACGCATTCGACGTCGCCAATTTGAGCCGGTTCCTCGTCCAGCAAGCGGTCGGGCTCGCCGCGGTCGATGCGCCGTTGGTGTTCGACTGGATCGACTGGCAAGGCGTCCGCCGAACGGACCAGCCCACCGGCGGTCACCGCTCGTCGACCCCGCCGGCAGCTTCGACGGTGAACCGCCGGGTCGCGGCAGTGCGCGCGTTATTCGAGTATCTGGTGATGACCGGTGTCTGCACCGACAATCCGGTGCCGTCGCCGCGGCGGGGACAGGGGCTGCGCCAGTCGCAGCGGGGGTTGCTCGGTCATCTGGGTCCCGGGCGTGCACGCAGTGGCGGTAGGTTGGTGCGTCAGCCGCAGCGTCTTCCGGAATCGTTGTCCACCAACGATGTCGACGCGTTCCTGGCGACACTGGCAACGCACCGGGACCGGGCGATGGTGCTGGTGATGCTACTCGGAGGGCTGCGTTCGGCCGAGGCGCGTGGCCTGCTGCTCGCCGACGTCGATATGGGCCGGCGCCGGCTTCGGGTGATCGGCAAGGGCGGCAAGGAACGTCATGTCCCGGTCGATGCGGCGTTCTTCACCGAGCTCGCCGCCTACCTGCGATGGGAGCGGCCGCCGGGGTTGGCGACGCCGCAGTGCTTCGTAGTGCTGCGCGGCCCGACGACCGGTGCACCGGTCAGCGAGGCCGGGCTGCGCAGCCTGTTCCGTCGGCACCGGGAGACCTCTGGCGCCACAAGAGTCCGCCCGCACCGTTTACGGCATACCTACGGCACCGAATTGTCGGCGGCCGGAATCGATCTGCTGGCGTTGCGGGCGTTGATGGGGCATGTCTCGCCGGAGACCACGGCCCGCTACGTGCATTTGTCGATCGAGCAGCTCGCCGCCGAATACGGTGCTGCTCGTGCGACGTTGGCCGGAGCCCGGCAGTGACCACGGTGTTGGTCGGCCAACCCGTAGGCGCCGACGAGGTGGTGGCGGATTATCTCGACCACGTCGCCACCCTGGGTTTGAGCGGGCGGGCGGTACGCGACCGGATTCGGATCGCTCGCGACTTCACCGCACGCCACCGCGACCTGCACGCCTGGATGACGCTGCCGGCAGCCGAGCGGATCGCCGAGATACGGGACACCGGGGCGTGCCGCTGATC
Source organism: Mycobacterium sp. MAC_080597_8934 (assembly GCF_000523975.1). NCBI lineage: Bacteria > Bacillati > Actinomycetota > Actinomycetes > Mycobacteriales > Mycobacteriaceae > Mycobacterium > Mycobacterium sp. MAC_080597_8934. Next base: position 5,949 of record NZ_JAOS01000046.1, read on the forward strand.
TGTCACACGATCGGCACCGGCCGGTTACGGCTGGACGTCGAGCTGGCCGCGGTCAAACAGTTGACCGGCTGGGCCGCGCAGTGGAGGACCGGATCCGAGCGGATTCGCCGCGTTGCGGAATGCGGGAATTCGGTTGGGCTGGAGGAGTTCCTGGTCGAGACGGTCCTCGGCGAATGTCTGGCGGTAGTGCTGGCACACCACGGCGGAATGGTCGCCGACCTGACCGGCGACGCGCTCGACGACTTCGACGCCGCGCTGTCACGTACCGTGGTGCCGCCATCGTCGCGGCGGCATACAGGGGCGCTGGCCAGCCTGCGGCAGCTGTTGTTCGAGACCGCGGTCATCGACACCGCGCCGAAACGCCGGCGGTGGGCCCGTAGCCTCGAGCAGCGCTTCACCGAGGTGGAGATGCCCGACCCGATCCGTCAGACGTTGCTGCGCTACATCGGCGTGCGCGCGGCGTGCTGCGGCCCAAATCGGTCGAGTCGCTGATCAACGACCTGCTGCCCTTCGCCGAATACCTCACCGCTCACCATCCCGACGTCATCAGCCTGCGTGAACTCGACCGGAGCTGCATCGAGGGCTACCTGAAATGGAATCGCACCGGGGCTGGCGTGGTCAGCGCGCCGCCGCGGCGCCGGGCGCACCGTCTCGGCCGCGGTGGCCCAGTCGGCAGTGCTCAGTCTGCGCAACCTGCTCGACGACATCACCGCCTGGGCCTGGCGCAGGCCCCACCACGGCGGTTGGTATTCGCCGCCGACGTCCCCAAACTCGACCAGCCGTTGCCACGCGCGCTAGCACCCGATGTGGACGCGGCAGTGATGAACGCCGTTGCCCACCTGCAGGATCCGTTCGCCCGCATCGGCCTGACCGTGCTGCGTGGTGCCGGCCTGCGGGCGGGGGAACTGCTCGACCTCGAACTGGGCAGCATCATCGACTACGGACCGGCCGGAACCTGGCTGAAGGTGCCACTGGGCAAGCTCGCCACCGAACGCATGGTCCCGCTCTCCGCCGCGACCCTCGCCGCGCTCGACGAGTGGGTCGCCCTCCGCGGCACGCACCGGCCGCTGCCGCACCCACGCACCGGCGTGCTCACCGACTTTCTGTTCACCCGGCACGGACGCCGCCTGGGCTACACCCGGCTGCGCAACGGGCTGCTCACCGCCGCTGAATCCGCCGGGTTGCACCGTCCCGACGGCGGCGTCCTGATGGTCACTCCACATCAGTTGCGCCACACCTGGGCCACCGAACTCGCCAACGCCGGGATGAGTCTGCAGGCCTTGATGTCCTTACTCGGGCACGTCACTCCACAAATGACGATCCGCTACGCCACCCTGGCCTCGCCCACCCTGCGCGCGGCCTACGACGAAGCGATGGGCAAGATGCGCCGCCAGTTCACCCTCACCCCGGTCGGCAAACCGATCCTGCCCGACAAGGTCGGCTGGCTGCACAGTGAAATGCTGAAAACCCGCGTTGCACACGGATACTGCGCTCGCCACGAATCCGCGGGCGCGTGCCCTTATGCCAACATCTGCGAAACCTGCGACAACTACGTCACCGCCCCCGAATTCCGCGACACGCTCACCGACCAACTCGCCGACGTCCAGGCCCTCAGAACCGACGCCGAGTGCCGCGGCTGGACCGACGAAGCCGCCCGCCACGACCGCGTCGCCCACGCCCTTACCGACCACCTCCAGCGCCTCGATCGATGAACATCCCACCCCGACGGGTTGACCCGCCCCCGAGGGCCGGATAAAAGAACGACTCAACAAGGAAATCCGCCGGCGCACCGACGTCGTCGGAATCTTCCCCGACCGCAACGCCCTAATCCGCCTCGTCGGCGCGGTGCTGGCCGAACAACACGACGAATGGGCCGAATCCCGCCGCTACCTCGGCCTCGACGTCCTCAGCAAATCCCGCGCCGACCACACGCCATCAACAGAACAGGAGGACACCCCGGCGGCACTGACCGCCTAAACCACCAAGTCGAAGAATCACACGACGACGTCGTACACCACGTCCCTGGACTTGACCT
>NZ_JAOS01000047.1:0-4777 GCF_000523975.1 Mycobacterium sp. MAC_080597_8934
CCAGTTGCGTCCAGCAGAGTGGTGTACGAGCCGGTGATGACCGGCGTGTCGTAGCCGGATGAATGAAGGTCATCGCGTGATTCTTCGAGGGACCGACCAAAGTCACTCGAGCAAAGGAATCAACGCGATGACCATTGCCCACGATATCGACCTGTCTGCCGTGCTGGCCGAACGACTCACCACCACGCACCCTGATGTGCTGCGCGAGTTGTTGGCCGCCTTCATTCACGCCCTGATGGGCGCCGAAGCCGACGCGGTGTGCGGTGCCGGCTACGGCCAGCGCAGCAGCGAGCGCACCAATTCCCGCAACGGGTATCGGCACCGCGAGTTTGACACCCGCGCAGGCACATTGGATCTGGCGATTCCCAAGCTAAGGCAAGGTTCGTACTTCCCGGACTGGCTGCTGGAACGGCGCAAACGCGCCGAGCGGGCCCTGACCACGGTGGTGGCTACCTGCTACCTGCTGGGCGTTTCGACGCGGCGGATGGACAAACTCGTCGAGACTCTGGGCATCACCAGCTTGTCGAAGTCCCAGGTCAGCGTGATGGCCAAAGAGCTCGACGCCGCGGTCGAGGCGTTCCGGACCCGGCCACTGGATGCAGGCCCGTACACGTTCATGGCTGCTGACGCCCTGGTGCTCAAGGTTCGCGAAGCAGGCCGGGTGGTCAACGTGCACGCGCTGATCGCCACCGGGGTCAACGCCGAGGGCTACCGCGAAATCCTGGGCATCGACGTCACCACCGCCGAGGACGGGGCCGGCTGGCTGACCTTCCTGCGGTCGCTGACCGCCCGCGGCCTATCAGGGGTCCGTCTGGTCACTTCCGACGCCCACGCCGGTCTGGTGGCCGCGATCGGCGCCACCCTGCCTGGGGCATCGTGGCAACGGTGTCGCACCCACTACGCCACCAACCTGATGGCCATCACTCCGAAATCATCGTGGCCGTGGGTACGCACACTACTGCATTCGGTCTTCGATCAACCTGACGCCGGTTCCGTTGCAGCCCAATATGACCGCATCATCGACGCACTGGCCGACAAGCTCCCCAAGGTCGCCGACCACCTCGAAGACGCCCGCGCCGACCTGCTCGCCTTCACCGCCTTCCCCAAACAAATTTGGCGGCAGATCTGGTCCAACAACCCACTATCCGTTAACCGGCTCTCCGGGGACACGGTTCGGGCTGCAGCGTGAGGTTCACGCACAAGCGCTGAGCACGGATGGATGCTGTCTGCATCTCGGTGGGGGAAGGCGGAGCGGCGATGCGGGTACTCAAGAGCGACAGCGGATATGTCCTGGAGGGCGACTGGGACGGGCAGGACGCGGTGAACGCGTTTCTCAACCATTTGGCGGGACGGGGGTTCAGCGCGGCCACGGTGCGGGCCTACGCATTCGACGTCGCCAATTTGAGCCGGTTCCTCGTCCAGCAAGCGGTCGGGCTCGCCGCGGTCGATGCGCCGTTGGTGTTCGACTGGATCGACTGGCAAGGCGTCCGCCGAACGGACCAGCCCACCGGCGGTCACCGCTCGTCGACCCCGCCGGCAGCTTCGACGGTGAACCGCCGGGTCGCGGCAGTGCGCGCGTTATTCGAGTATCTGGTGATGACCGGTGTCTGCACCGACAATCCGGTGCCGTCGCCGCGGCGGGGACAGGGGCTGCGCCAGTCGCAGCGGGGGTTGCTCGGTCATCTGGGTCCCGGGCGTGCACGCAGTGGCGGTAGGTTGGTGCGTCAGCCGCAGCGTCTTCCGGAATCGTTGTCCACCAACGATGTCGACGCGTTCCTGGCGACACTGGCAACGCACCGGGACCGGGCGATGGTGCTGGTGATGCTACTCGGAGGGCTGCGTTCGGCCGAGGCGCGTGGCCTGCTGCTCGCCGACGTCGATATGGGCCGGCGCCGGCTTCGGGTGATCGGCAAGGGCGGCAAGGAACGTCATGTCCCGGTCGATGCGGCGTTCTTCACCGAGCTCGCCGCCTACCTGCGATGGGAGCGGCCGCCGGGGTTGGCGACGCCGCAGTGCTTCGTAGTGCTGCGCGGCCCGACGACCGGTGCACCGGTCAGCGAGGCCGGGCTGCGCAGCCTGTTCCGTCGGCACCGGGAGACCTCTGGCGCCACAAGAGTCCGCCCGCACCGTTTACGGCATACCTACGGCACCGAATTGTCGGCGGCCGGAATCGATCTGCTGGCGTTGCGGGCGTTGATGGGGCATGTCTCGCCGGAGACCACGGCCCGCTACGTGCATTTGTCGATCGAGCAGCTCGCCGCCGAATACGGTGCTGCTCGTGCGACGTTGGCCGGAGCCCGGCAGTGACCACGGTGTTGGTCGGCCAACCCGTAGGCGCCGACGAGGTGGTGGCGGATTATCTCGACCACGTCGCCACCCTGGGTTTGAGCGGGCGGGCGGTACGCGACCGGATTCGGATCGCTCGCGACTTCACCGCACGCCACCGCGACCTGCACGCCTGGATGACGCTGCCGGCAGCCGAGCGGATCGCCGAGATACGGGACACCGGGGCGTGGCCGCTGATCTGTCACACGATCGGCACCGGCCGGTTACGGCTGGACGTCGAGCTGGCCGCGGTCAAACAGTTGACCGGGCTGGGCCGCGCAGTGGAGGACCGGGATCCGAGCGGATTCGCCGCGTTGCGGAATGCGGGAATTCGGTTGGGCTGGAGGAGTTCCTGGGTCGAGACGGTCCTCGGCGAATGTCTGGCGGTAGTGCTGGCACACCACGGCGGAATGGTCGCCGACCTGACCGGCGACGCGCTCGACGACTTCGACGCCGCGCTGTCACGTACCGTGGTGCCGCCATCGTCGCGGCGGGCATACAGGGGGCGGCTGGCCAGCCTGCGGCAGCTGTTGTTCGAGACCGCGGTCATCGACACCGCGCCGAAACGCCGGCGGTGGGCCCGTAGCCTCGAGCAGCGCTTCACCGAGGTGGAGATGCCCGACCCGATCCGTCAGACGTTGCTGCGCTACATCGGCGTGCGCGCGGCGGTGCTGCGGCCCAAATCGGTCGAGTCGCTGATCAACGACCTGCTGCCCTTCGCCGAATACCTCACCGCTCACCATCCGACGTCATCAGCCTGCGTGAACTCGACCGGAGCTGCATCGAGGGCTACCTGAAATGGAATCGCACCCGGGGCTGGCGTGGTCAGCGCGCCGCCGCGGGCGCCGGGCGCACCGTCTCGGCCGCGGTGGCCCAGTCGGCAGTGCTCAGTCTGCGCAACCTGCTCGACGACATCACCGCCTGGGGCTGGGCGCAGGCCCCACCACGGCGGTTGGTATTCGCCGCCGACGTCCCCAAACTCGACCAGCCGTTGCCACGCGCGCTAGCACCCGATGTGGACGCGGCAGTGATGAACGCCGTTGCCCACCTGCAGGATCCGTTCGCCCGCATCGGCCTGACCGTGCTGCGTGGTGCCGGCCTGCGGGCGGGGAACTGCTCGACCTCGAACTGGGCAGCATCATCGACTACGGACCGGCCGGAACCTGGCTGAAGGTGCCACTGGGCAAGCTCGCCACCGAACGCATGGTCCCGCTCTCCGCCGCGACCCTCGCCGCGCTCGACGAGTGGGTCGCCCTCCGCGGCACGCACCGGCCGCTGCCGCACCCACGCACCGGCGTGCTCACCGACTTTCTGTTCACCCGGCACGGACGCCGCCTGGGCTACACCCGGCTGCGCAACGGGCTGCTCACCGCCGCTGAATCCGCCGGGTTGCACCGTCCCGACGGCGGCGTCCTGATGGTCACTCCACATCAGTTGCGCCACACCTGGGCCACCGAACTCGCCAACGCCGGGATGAGTCTGCAGGCCTTGATGTCCTTACTCGGGCACGTCACTCCACAAATGACGATCCGCTACGCCACCCTGGCCTCGCCCACCCTGCGCGCGGCCTACGACGAAGCGATGGGCAAGATGCGCCGCCAGTTCACCCTCACCCCGGTCGGCAAACCGATCCTGCCCGACAAGGTCGGCTGGCTGCACAGTGAAATGCTGAAAACCCGCGTTGCACACGGATACTGCGCTCGCCACGAATCCGCGGGCGCGTGCCCTTATGCCAACATCTGCGAAACCTGCGACAACTACGTCACCGCCCCCGAATTCCGCGACACGCTCACCGACCAACTCGCCGACGTCCAGGCCCTCAGAACCGACGCCGAGTGCCGCGGCTGGACCGACGAAGCCGCCCGCCACGACCGCGTCGCCCACGCCCTTACCGACCACCTCCAGCGCCTCGATCGATGAACATCCCACCCCGACGGGTTGACCCGCCCCCGAGGGCCGGATAAAAGAACGACTCAACAAGGAAATCCGCCGGCGCACCGACGTCGTCGGAATCTTCCCCGACCGCAACGCCCTAATCCGCCTCGTCGGCGCGGTGCTGGCCGAACAACACGACGAATGGGCCGAATCCCGCCGCTACCTCGGCCTCGACGTCCTCAGCAAATCCCGCGCCGACCACACGCCATCAACAGAACAGGAGGACACCCCGGCGGCACTGACCGCCTAAACCACCAAGTCGAAGAATCACACGACGACGTCGTACACCACGTCCCTGGACTTGACCCCAACCCCGTCTCCCGCCGTTGGTACTGGCCGGCAGGTCATACGAGATCATGAGGCATTTCGATCCCGCTACCAGCAGTGCGACATTCGATCGGAAATGCACCGTCGAGTGCGGTCAGGGGGTCGAATCTGCGAGACCGGCTTTAGAGAGCGGTCAAGCCCTTCTGGTTGAGGTCCAGAAGGGGTGTCTGAGCTGGTCATATAGCGCCAT
>NZ_JAOS01000048.1:0-7023 GCF_000523975.1 Mycobacterium sp. MAC_080597_8934
AGATCTGGTCCAACAACCCACTATCCGTTAACCGGCTCTCCGGGGACACGGTTCGGGCTGCAGCGTGAGGTTCACGCACAAGCGCTGAGCACGGATGGATGCTGTCTGCATCTCGGTGGGGGAAGGCGGAGCGGCGATGCGGGTACTCAAGAGCGACAGCGGATATGTCCTGGAGGGCGACTGGGACGGGCAGGACGCGGTGAACGCGTTTCTCAACCATTTGGCGGGACGGGGGTTCAGCGCGGCCACGGTGCGGGCCTACGCATTCGACGTCGCCAATTTGAGCCGGTTCCTCGTCCAGCAAGCGGTCGGGCTCGCCGCGGTCGATGCGCCGTTGGTGTTCGACTGGATCGACTGGCAAGGCGTCCGCCGAACGGACCAGCCCACCGGCGGTCACCGCTCGTCGACCCCGCCGGCAGCTTCGACGGTGAACCGCCGGGTCGCGGCAGTGCGCGCGTTATTCGAGTATCTGGTGATGACCGGTGTCTGCACCGACAATCCGGTGCCGTCGCCGCGGCGGGACAGGGCTGCGCCAGTCGCAGCGGGGGTTGCTCGGTCATCTGGGTCCCGGGCGTGCACGCAGTGGCGGTAGGTTGGTGCGTCAGCCGCAGCGTCTTCCGGAATCGTTGTCCACCAACGATGTCGACGCGTTCCTGGCGACACTGGCAACGCACCGGGACCGGGCGATGGTGCTGGTGATGCTACTCGGAGGGCTGCGTTCGGCCGAGGCGCGTGGCCTGCTGCTCGCCGACGTCGATATGGGCCGGCGCCGGCTTCGGGTGATCGGCAAGGGCGGCAAGGAACGTCATGTCCCGGTCGATGCGGCGTTCTTCACCGAGCTCGCCGCCTACCTGCGATGGGAGCGGCCGCCGGGGTTGGCGACGCCGCAGTGCTTCGTAGTGCTGCGCGGCCCGACGACCGGTGCACCGGTCAGCGAGGCCGGGCTGCGCAGCCTGTTCCGTCGGCACCGGGAGACCTCTGGCGCCACAAGAGTCCGCCCGCACCGTTTACGGCATACCTACGGCACCGAATTGTCGGCGGCCGGAATCGATCTGCTGGCGTTGCGGGCGTTGATGGGGCATGTCTCGCCGGAGACCACGGCCCGCTACGTGCATTTGTCGATCGAGCAGCTCGCCGCCGAATACGGTGCTGCTCGTGCGACGTTGGCCGGAGCCCGGCAGTGACCACGGTGTTGGTCGGCCAACCCGTAGGCGCCGACGAGGTGGTGGCGGATTATCTCGACCACGTCGCCACCCTGGGTTTGAGCGGGCGGGCGGTACGCGACCGGATTCGGATCGCTCGCGACTTCACCGCACGCCACCGCGACCTGCACGCCTGGATGACGCTGCCGGCAGCCGAGCGGATCGCCGAGATACGGGACACCGGGGCGTGGCCGCTGATCTGTCACACGATCGGCACCGGCCGGTTACGGCTGGACGTCGAGCTGGCCGCGGTCAAACAGTTGACCGGGCTGGGCCGCGCAGTGGAGGACCGGGATCCGAGCGGATTCGCCGCGTTGCGGAATGCGGGAATTCGGTTGGGCTGGAGGAGTTCCTGGGTCGAGACGGTCCTCGGCGAATGTCTGGCGGTAGTGCTGGCACACCACGGCGGAATGGTCGCCGACCTGACCGGCGACGCGCTCGACGACTTCGACGCCGCGCTGTCACGTACCGTGGTGCCGCCATCGTCGCGGCGGGCATACAGGGGGCGGCTGGCCAGCCTGCGGCAGCTGTTGTTCGAGACCGCGGTCATCGACACCGCGCCGAAACGCCGGCGGTGGGCCCGTAGCCTCGAGCAGCGCTTCACCGAGGTGGAGATGCCCGACCCGATCCGTCAGACGTTGCTGCGCTACATCGGCGTGCGCGCGGCGGTGCTGCGGCCCAAATCGGTCGAGTCGCTGATCAACGACCTGCTGCCCTTCGCCGAATACCTCACCGCTCACCATCCCGACGTCATCAGCCTGCGTGAACTCGACCGGAGCTGCATCGAGGGCTACCTGAAATGGAATCGCACCCGGGGCTGGCGTGGTCAGCGCGCCGCCGCGGGCGCCGGGCGCACCGTCTCGGCCGCGGTGGCCCAGTCGGCAGTGCTCAGTCTGCGCAACCTGCTCGACGACATCACCGCCTGGGGCTGGGCGCAGGCCCCACCACGGCGGTTGGTATTCGCCGCCGACGTCCCCAAACTCGACCAGCCGTTGCCACGCGCGCTAGCACCCGATGTGGACGCGGCAGTGATGAACGCCGTTGCCCACCTGCAGGATCCGTTCGCCCGCATCGGCCTGACCGTGCTGCGTGGTGCCGGCCTGCGGGCGGGGGAACTGCTCGACCTCGAACTGGGCAGCATCATCGACTACGGACCGGCCGGAACCTGGCTGAAGGTGCCACTGGGCAAGCTCGCCACCGAACGCATGGTCCCGCTCTCCGCCGCGACCCTCGCCGCGCTCGACGAGTGGGTCGCCCTCCGCGGCACGCACCGGCCGCTGCCGCACCCACGCACCGGCGTGCTCACCGACTTTCTGTTCACCCGGCACGGACGCCGCCTGGGCTACACCCGGCTGCGCAACGGGCTGCTCACCGCCGCTGAATCCGCCGGGTTGCACCGTCCCGACGGCGGCGTCCTGATGGTCACTCCACATCAGTTGCGCCACACCTGGGCCACCGAACTCGCCAACGCCGGGATGAGTCTGCAGGCCTTGATGTCCTTACTCGGGCACGTCACTCCACAAATGACGATCCGCTACGCCACCCTGGCCTCGCCCACCCTGCGCGCGGCCTACGACGAAGCGATGGGCAAGATGCGCCGCCAGTTCACCCTCACCCCGGTCGGCAAACCGATCCTGCCCGACAAGGTCGGCTGGCTGCACAGTGAAATGCTGAAAACCCGCGTTGCACACGGATACTGCGCTCGCCACGAATCCGCGGGCGCGTGCCCTTATGCCAACATCTGCGAAACCTGCGACAACTACGTCACCGCCCCGAATTCCGCGACACGCTCACCGACCAACTCGCCGACGTCCAGGCCCTCAGAACCGACGCCGAGTGCCGCGGCTGGACCGACGAAGCCGCCCGCCACGACCGCGTCGCCCACGCCCTTACCGACCACCTCCAGCGCCTCGATCGATGAACATCCCACCCCGACGGGTTGACCCGCCCCCGAGGGCCGGATAAAAGAACGACTCAACAAGGAAATCCGCCGGCGCACCGACGTCGTCGGAATCTTCCCCGACCGCAACGCCCTAATCCGCCTCGTCGGCGCGGTGCTGGCCGAACAACACGACGAATGGGCCGAATCCCGCCGCTACCTCGGCCTCGACGTCCTCAGCAAATCCCGCGCCGACCACACGCCATCAACAGAACAGGAGGACACCCCGGCGGCACTGACCGCCTAAACCACCAAGTCGAAGAATCACACGACGACGTCGTACACCACGTCCCTGGACTTGACCCCAACCCCGTCTCCCGCCGTTGGTACTGGCCGGCAGGTCATACCGAGATCATGAGGCATAGTTTTCGATTCCCGCTACCAGCAGTGCGACATTCGATCGGAAATGCACCGTCGAGTGCGGTCAGGGGGTCGAATCTGCGAGACCGGCTTTAGGAGAGCGGTCAAGCCCTTCTGGTTGAGGTCCAGAAGGGGTGTCTGAGCTGGTCATATAGCGCCATCGCACACCAAGCGAAACCACCGCGTGCCGACCAGTGCAGATAGCGGGTTTCAGGCTGCTGTGGTACGGGTCTCGTTGGCATAAGTGTGTCGTAGCGCGTGAACGAGCGCACCCGACCGTTTCCCGGATCGGACAGGTGGTTGTGGTGAGTGGTGCGGATCGGTGCGGATGTGTTGCATTGGTAGGCAGTCGATTTGGCGACAAAGGGTGCGGACAAATGGGGACACAGATGATGTTGGTCAGGATGGTAGAGCACGACGATGGGTGCGTCCTATGGTTCCCACGTGGTGAACATCAATTCGAAATCGGCAGCGCGCAAGCGTGTCCGGGAGGCGCAGAACAAGGCCAACGAGGCACGTCTGGAGCGTGAGCGTCAAAATGTCGATGACGCTGCGTCGTTCCTCGTCGAGCTTGGGCGGCTGGCCGCCGTCGACGAGTGGGAGCGCAACCGTATCCTCGAGATACACGCAGAGGGAGAGCGGCGCCGTCACGAACACCGCCAGGCCGGCGCGACAGCGTTGGCCCGGATGCAAGGCCGCGGTGAAAGCCTCACTGCGATCGCTGAACTGGCGGGAGTCAAAGTCGGTGAGGTAGCACACATCTCGGCTGGGCTCAATCCGGGACGTGTGTCGCCAAGTGACTCATCCTGTGCATCAACGGGTTTCGGATCGCGGAGCGCATGACCCGATTTGACTCTGCGGGCGGACTCGCCGGTCTCGGCTCCGACGACCAGCACCGCATCGCTGATACCGCGCACAATGTCCCCACCAAGGACCTCGACGAGGTATTGCGGTGTATTGCCGCCAATCGGGCAGCTGATGCGACGCCGGGGCGCCAGCCCAACCGCTTCGGCAATTCTCGACGCGGGATTGTCACGCGGAATCATCAGAATGCCCGGTGTCGCCACCGTATCGATCCGATGCCCGATCGCAGCGCCCGCGTCTTGCAATGCTCGACGCGCGGCTTCGCAAGCCAAATCGATGGGATCGACGACGCTGTCGCCGCGGTGCGTGATCTCACCGACCGCGACGACAACGGGAGTGCGGGGCGGAATCGCCAACGGTCAGGTCACGTTCATCGTCGGCACCTTTGTTGCGACATATTTGCGATATTGTCACATAAGTAGCCATGCGACAACCGGTTGGGTCGTTAATTCACGATCGGTCCGAGGCTGCATACTTGCTTCGTGACGAAGAAATCGTTGCGCTGGGGCACGGCACCTCCCACGACCCGCGACGTCGCCCGAGACCTCCTGCTCGATGCCGCCGAAGCGTGCCTGGAGGGCAAGGGGCTGCCGGGCACCACCATGGAGGACATCGCCAGACAGGCGGGGGTGTCGCGCGCCACGGTGTACCGCTACTTTCCAAGTCGTGAATCCGTCGTTTCCGGTGTCATCCTGCGTGCGGCCGAACGCTACCTAGACCGCATGCGTCGACGGATCGCAGTACATCGCGATTTGGGCACGGCAATACTCGATTTCGTCGAGGTCACGGTACGCGCCGCTCATCGCGAGCCGACAATCGGATTGCTGTTCGGCAGTGACGAGGAACTCGCCGGCGTGGGGTTGGCCAAGGGAACGTCGGTGGCTTTGTTTGAACTCGTGGCCGAGTTCCTTCGACCTGTCTTCGCTGCGCACTGGGACCAACTCGAGCCCGGGGTGTCGGTCGACGATGCCGCCGAATGGATCCTGCGAACCGTCCTCAGCCTGCTGTCGGTCCGCGGCCCAGACACCGCAGCCCCGAAGGCCTCGATGCCTTTTTACGCCGATTCCTGCTTCCAGCTCTGCTCACCAACACCCAGCCTTGCGTCGATGCAACAAGTGCAGAGTAGTGTCTCAAACCATCGCATCGATATCCGTGGATGAGAAGGGGCGCTAACCATGGAGTTCGCGCAGTTCAATCAGCAGATCGCCAAGGAATTGCAGAACGCGGCGGCAACCACGGGAGGACTCTCCAAATACCTGGATTTTCGCCACACCGAGTTCGCCGCCGGGCGGCTGGTTGTGCAGATGGATGCTCGGGACGACCTTTTGACTCCGTTCGGCAATCTGCACGGCGGATGCCTGTCAGCAATGGTCGACCACTGCTTGGGCGTGGTGTTTTACCCGGTGATCCCCGCTGGATCGTGGGTCGCCACAACCGAATTCAAGCTGAACTTGCTGCAGCCCGTGTCAAGCGGAGTATGCGTCGCCGTCACCGAGATCATCGCGCTGGGCAAGCGCAGCGGTGTCGCCAGAATCGACATCACCAACGACGGGCGCGCGGTATGTGCCGCCCAAGGAACAGTGACCGTCGTTAGCCCTAGGGGGAATTCCTCGTGATGAAAAGGACCGATGGTATTGTCGTCCGACTTCACAACGGCGAGCGCACCCGATGACCGTTACGCTCGAGCGATTCCGCACCACAGACGGCGTCACCCTCACGGCGGATTGCTACCGGCACGACGCTGCCCGCGCCGTTGTGCTGCTCCTGCACGGCGGTGGTCAAAACCGACACGCCTGGGCGACCACAGCGCGCCGCTTGCACGCTCGTGGGTACACGGTCGTCGCGTATGACGCCCGAGGTCACGGCGACAGCGCGTGGGACCCTACCGGAAGATACGACCTCGGACGGCTAGCGTCCGATCTGCTGGCCGTGCGTGAACACGCGAGCACCGACCGCCCGCCGGCCGTCGTCGGCGCATCCTTGGGCGGCATGACCGTCCTGGGCACGCACTTGCTGGCGCCCGCCGACCTGTGGGGAGCCGTCGTCCTGGTCGACATCACTCCGCGAATGGAGTTTCACGGAGCACGCCGCGTCGTGTCGTTCATGGCCGCCCATCCTGACGGGTTCAGCACGCTCGACGACGCCGCGGACGTCATTGCCGAATACAACAGACATCGCACTCGGCCCAAGAACCCGGACGGACTCCGTAAAGTCTTGCGGCAACGCGACGATGGTCGGTGGATCTGGCGATGGGATCCGGCCTTCATCACTTCCAACTTCCAGTTTCTGCAAGGTGACCCCGCGACTGGTGCCGAAAAGTTCGACGCGATCAGCGAACTGCTTGTTGAAGGGGCCCGCCGCGTGCAGGCACCCACTCTTCTGGTGCGCGGCGTCCTTTCAGATGTGACATCGCAGCAGTCGGTCGACGAATTCCTCAAGGTCGTACCGCACGCCCAAGCGGTGGACGTCTCCGGCACCGGCCACATGGTCGCAGGCGACGACAACGATGCCTTCACCGCAGCCGTCGCCGGATTTCTCGACCGCACGATAAGCACTTCAGCGTGAAAAGCTCTGGGCTATCTGGCGCAGCCCGGGCTGGCCGCGCCAAAATCATGGCCGAGCTCGGCATCAAGGGGATCAGTCCGCGGAGGTTTAAGA
>NZ_JAOS01000049.1:0-56954 GCF_000523975.1 Mycobacterium sp. MAC_080597_8934
CAGGCTGCTGTGGTACGGTCTCGTTGGCATAAGTGTGTCGTAGCGCGTGAACGAGCGCACCCGACCGTTTCCCGGATCGGACAGGTGGTTGTGGTGAGTGGTGCGGATCGGTGCGGATGTGTTGCATTGGTAGGCAGTCGATTTGGCGACAAAGGGTGCGGACAAATGGGACACAGATGATGTTGGTCAGGATGGTAGAGCACGACGATGGGTGCGTCCTATGGTTCCCACGTGGTGAACATCAATTCGAAATCGGCAGCGCGCAAGCGTGTCCGGGAGGCGCAGAACAAGGCCAACGAGGCACGTCTGGAGCGTGAGCGTCAAAATGTCGATGACGCTGCGTCGTTCCTCGTCGAGCTTGGGCGGCTGGCCGCCGTCGACGAGTGGGAGCGCAACCGTATCCTCGAGATACACGCAGAGGGAGAGCGGCGCCGTCACGAACACCGCCAGGCCGGCGCGACAGCGTTGGCCCGGATGCAAGGCCGCGGTGAAAGCCTCACTGCGATCGCTGAACTGGCGGGAGTCAAAGTCGGTGAGGTAGCACACATCTCGGCTGGGCTCAATCCGGGACGTGTGTCGCCAAGTGACTCATCCTGTGCATCAACGGGTTTCGGATCGCGGAGCGCATGACCCGATTTGACTCTGCGGGCGGACTCGCCGGTCTCGGCTCCGACGACCAGCACCGCATCGCTGATACCGCGCACAATGTCCCCACCAAGGACCTCGACGAGGTATTGCGGTGTATTGCCGCCAATCGGGCAGCTGATGCGACGCCGGGGCGCCAGCCCAACCGCTTCGGCAATTCTCGACGCGGGATTGTCACGCGGAATCATCAGAATGCCCGGTGTCGCCACCGTATCGATCCGATGCCCGATCGCAGCGCCCGCGTCTTGCAATGCTCGACGCGCGGCTTCGCAAGCCAAATCGATGGGATCGACGACGCTGTCGCCGCGGTGCGTGATCTCACCGACCGCGACGACAACGGGAGTGCGGGGCGGAATCGCCAACGGTCAGGTCACGTTCATCGTCGGCACCTTTGTTGCGACATATTTGCGATATTGTCACATAAGTAGCCATGCGACAACCGGTTGGGTCGTTAATTCACGATCGGTCCGAGGCTGCATACTTGCTTCGTGACGAAGAAATCGTTGCGCTGGGGCACGGCACCTCCCACGACCCGCGACGTCGCCCGAGACCTCCTGCTCGATGCCGCCGAAGCGTGCCTGGAGGGCAAGGGGCTGCCGGGCACCACCATGGAGGACATCGCCAGACAGGCGGGGGTGTCGCGCGCCACGGTGTACCGCTACTTTCCAAGTCGTGAATCCGTCGTTTCCGGTGTCATCCTGCGTGCGGCCGAACGCTACCTAGACCGCATGCGTCGACGGATCGCAGTACATCGCGATTTGGGCACGGCAATACTCGATTTCGTCGAGGTCACGGTACGCGCCGCTCATCGCGAGCCGACAATCGGATTGCTGTTCGGCAGTGACGAGGAACTCGCCGGCGTGGGGTTGGCCAAGGGAACGTCGGTGGCTTTGTTTGAACTCGTGGCCGAGTTCCTTCGACCTGTCTTCGCTGCGCACTGGGACCAACTCGAGCCCGGGGTGTCGGTCGACGATGCCGCCGAATGGATCCTGCGAACCGTCCTCAGCCTGCTGTCGGTCCGCGGCCCCAGACACCGCAGCCCCGAAGGCCTCGATGCCTTTTTACGCCGATTCCTGCTTCCAGCTCTGCTCACCAACACCCAGCCTTGCGTCGATGCAACAAGTGCAGAGTAGTGTCTCAAACCATCGCATCGATATCCGTGGATGAGAAGGGGCGCTAACCATGGAGTTCGCGCAGTTCAATCAGCAGATCGCCAAGGAATTGCAGAACGCGGCGGCAACCACGGGAGGACTCTCCAAATACCTGGATTTTCGCCACACCGAGTTCGCCGCCGGGCGGCTGGTTGTGCAGATGGATGCTCGGGACGACCTTTTGACTCCGTTCGGCAATCTGCACGGCGGATGCCTGTCAGCAATGGTCGACCACTGCTTGGGCGTGGTGTTTTACCCGGTGATCCCCGCTGGATCGTGGGTCGCCACAACCGAATTCAAGCTGAACTTGCTGCAGCCCGTGTCAAGCGGAGTATGCGTCGCCGTCACCGAGATCATCGCGCTGGGCAAGCGCAGCGGTGTCGCCAGAATCGACATCACCAACGACGGGCGCGCGGTATGTGCCGCCCAAGGAACAGTGACCGTCGTTAGCCCTAGGGGGAATTCCTCGTGATGAAAAGGACCGATGGTATTGTCGTCCGACTTCACAACGGCGAGCGCACCCGATGACCGTTACGCTCGAGCGATTCCGCACCACAGACGGCGTCACCCTCACGGCGGATTGCTACCGGCACGACGCTGCCCGCGCCGTTGTGCTGCTCCTGCACGGCGGTGGTCAAAACCGACACGCCTGGGCGACCACAGCGCGCCGCTTGCACGCTCGTGGGTACACGGTCGTCGCGTATGACGCCCGAGGTCACGGCGACAGCGCGTGGGACCCTACCGGAAGATACGACCTCGGACGGCTAGCGTCCGATCTGCTGGCCGTGCGTGAACACGCGAGCACCGACCGCCCGCCGGCCGTCGTCGGCGCATCCTTGGGCGGCATGACCGTCCTGGGCACGCACTTGCTGGCGCCCGCCGACCTGTGGGGAGCCGTCGTCCTGGTCGACATCACTCCGCGAATGGAGTTTCACGGAGCACGCCGCGTCGTGTCGTTCATGGCCGCCCATCCTGACGGGTTCAGCACGCTCGACGACGCCGCGGACGTCATTGCCGAATACAACAGACATCGCACTCGGCCCAAGAACCCGGACGGACTCCGTAAAGTCTTGCGGCAACGCGACGATGGTCGGTGGATCTGGCGATGGGATCCGGCCTTCATCACTTCCAACTTCCAGTTTCTGCAAGGTGACCCCGCGACTGGTGCCGAAAAGTTCGACGCGATCAGCGAACTGCTTGTTGAAGGGGCCCGCCGCGTGCAGGCACCCACTCTTCTGGTGCGCGGCGTCCTTTCAGATGTGACATCGCAGCAGTCGGTCGACGAATTCCTCAAGGTCGTACCGCACGCCCAAGCGGTGGACGTCTCCGGCACCGGCCACATGGTCGCAGGCGACGACAACGATGCCTTCACCGCAGCCGTCGCCGGATTTCTCGACCGCACGATAAGCACTTCAGCGTGAAAAGCTCTGGGCTATCTGGCGCAGCCCGGGCTGGCCGCGCCAAAATCATGGCCGAGCTCGGCATCAAGGGGATCAGTCCGCGGAGGTTTAAGACCACCACGGTGGTCGATCCGGCCTCGTTTCCGCCGGATCTGATCGGCCAGCGCTTTGATAAGGGCCGACTCGACGCGGTGTGGTCCTCGGATATCGAGCGCCGTGAGGCGCTGTTCAACCGAACGGAGGTGAGAGACCACCGTCGCCGAGCCATCGCAGTGGCCCGGTAGAAGCTGGGGGCAGCCTGATCTAAAGAGACTTTGGTGAGGGTGGGAAGCAGCCCCGACAACGCCGGGACGGCCTGGTACTGCCAGACGGGTCGGGTCCGGCTAGCGAGACGGGAAGGTGTACGCGAGGAACCAGCGGCTGAACGCCTCTTAAGAGAAGACCACCAGCTCCAACCTGGCGGATGCGGGCTGGGCAGCGACGCGCACCCGCCCTGAGGGCGGGGAACTCGTGGGCCGGTTGATGTCGCCGGTTCGGGAGGTCACGGTGAAGGACTGCGGCGTAGCCGTGACGAGGTCGCAGGGGCATAGCTGGACACCTCACCCGTCAAACGGTTGACAGTGAACACGGGAACCACCGCGCCGGTCCCCGGTCAGATCCGGCAGCCAGCCGGGCTGGAGGGGTAGGCAGTCGTCGGCTGATGCCGGTGTGGTGGGGCGGAGGAGCCGTAGTAGTCCGAGGCCGGGAAAGCCGGTCGCATGGCAAAGGGCTCCAGCGGGTTCGCGGCGAGTACGCAGACTGTGGAGGTCACTTGTGAATACGAGTGCTTTGTGGCCCGACCCGGACACGGCCGAGCTGCGGGTACGCAGGATGCAACGCAAACTGCACCATTGGGCGGTTGATGAAAGCGACCGCTGTTTCGATGATTTGTACAACCTCGTTTATGACCCCGCATTCCTCACCCTCGCGTGGGAGCGGGTGCGGACGAACAAGGGTGCGCGCTCAGCCGGTGCCGATGGGACCGCACCGCGGTCTGTCGGTGCGGCAGAGGCGGTCGGACTGCTTCAGCGGCTCCGCGAGGAACTCAAGGAGCGGATATTCCGGCCGGATCCGGTGCGGGAGGTGATGATCCCGAAGGCGAACGGCAAGCTCCGCCGCCTGGGTATCGCGACCGTCGCCGACCGGGTCGTGCAAGCTTCGCTGAAGCTGGTGCTGGAGCCCATTTTCGAGGCGGACTTTCATCCGTGCGCATATGGGTTCCGGCCGGGCAGGCGAGCCCAGGACGCCATCGCTGAGATCCATCACCTCGCCAGCGGCTCACGGGCCTATCACTGGGTTTTCGAGGGAGACATCACGGCGTGCTTCGATGAAATCTCGCATTCGGCCCTTATGGGCCGGGTGCGGCGACGTGTCGGGGACAAACGCGTTCTGGCCCTGGTGAAGTCGTTCCTCAAAGCCGGGATTCTCTCGAAAGATCTCGGCTACCGGGACACCATCACCGGCACTCCGCAAGGCGGAATCCTCTCACCACTGCTCAGCAATGTCGCCCTGTCCGTTCTCGACGAGCACTTCGCCGCGAAGTGGAAGGCGCTCGGCCCGGAATGGACACGTGCCAAGCATCGACGCGCCGGAGTTCCGACCATGAAAATCGTCCGCTACGCAGACGATTTCTGTGTCATGGTCCACGGCACTCGCGCTGATGCCGAAGCGCTTTGGGACGAGATCGCAGCAGTGCTCGCGCCGATGGGCCTGCGCCTGTCGGTCGAGAAGAGCAGGATCTGCCACGTCGACGAGGGGTTCGAGTTCCTCGGCTTCCGCATCCAACGGCAGATCAAAAGGGGCACGACCAAGCACTACGTCTACACCTGGCCGTCGAAGAAGGCACTTATGTCCATCACCGACAAAGTCAGGAATCTGACGCGGCGACACAAACATCGAACGCTCGCTGATCTGCTGCGCCAACTCAACCCCGTCCTGCGGGGATGGTGCAATTACTTCCAGCACGGGGTGTCCAAACGCACCTTCGACTACCTCGACCACTTCACATGGTGGCGGGTGGTGACTTGGATGCGCAAACGGCACCACGGGCTGGCGTGGGGCGTCTTCCATCGACGGTTCCTGCCCAATTGGCAAATCCGCGAAGGCAAGACGGCGATGTTTCGGCCGCAGAAGGTAGAGGTCACCCGATACCGCTACCGGGGCACGAAAATCATCACCCCTTGGACAGCGAGGCCGACGGACATCACTGCACCAGTGGCCTGAATCCGTGGAGAGCCCGTTGCGGAGAAATTCGCTCGGCGGGTTCGGAGGGCGGGCCGGGGAAACGGATCGGTAGAAATGCCGACACCGCGCCCCGGTCCGACCCCTACACCTATCTGGGCTGCGGGGAGGGCGACATGTTCTTGTGCGCGATCCGCGACGAGCACTCGCGGCGGGCACTGGGTTGGGCTGTGGATGATCACATGCGCACCGAGTTGGTCACCGTGGCCGTGCAGCGGGGGGTGTTCGCGCGCGGTGGGCGCTGCGCGGGTAATGCTGGGACAACGTCGGCGCCGAGTCGCTGTGGTCGAGTTTCAAACAGGAATGCTACTACCGGCACACCCTACGCGACCAAAGCGGAATTGATTGCAGGAGTTGACAATTGGATGAACTTCTACAATAATCAACCAAGGCATTAAGCGATCGGGACGCGCTCACCTATCGACTACGAGCGGACGCTGAACCCTGTCGCGGAAGCAAGTTATCCGTGTCCATTTTTTCAGGGGAACCCCAGACTTCGATCGCGACGTTGGCATCAGCTCGAAGCGTGGCGGTCGCCAAGCCGATGTCGCGAGTTCCACCGGATGATGACAGTGCCATGGTGAGAAGTAGCGGAACCCGGACAGCCAAACCGGCGAAGTGCATTGTTGTCGGCGTGGTCCTCGATAGCCCCGACGGAACACTTGTGCAAGACGCATATCCTGCTCACCATGCCAACAGAGTCCGTTCGCCTCTCGTTTCGCCGGCATATGCGTGAGCAAGTCTTGAGGGCTGCCCGGACCCTCACTATCGAGAAGGGCTGGGATCGCGTTCGCATGGGTGAAGTCGCAGAGCTTGTCGGCGTGTCCCGCCCGACGCTCTACAAGGAGTTCACCGATAAGCAGGGACTGGGCGACGCGCTGGTTGTGGCCGAAGGCGAACGCTTCTTGAATGGCATTCACGCAGTTTTGGCACAACACGCCGGAGACGTCGGCGGGGGCATCACCGCTGCGGTGTCGTACACACTGAAGGAAGCGGAAGCGAGCCCGCTCTTGAAGGCGGTGCTGACATCGAACCGGCCTACGGACAGGACGGTCGCTGAGTCAACCGGTATGTTGCCGCTCCTGCCGACCTCTGCGTCGCTACTGGAGCTGTCCTCGGCAGCCCTCGTGACCTGGTTCAACGAGCACTTTTCAGGCCTGGACGCCAATGACGTCAATGATGTCGCCGATGCACTGGTAAGGCTGACGGTGAGTCACGTCGTGCTTCCGACCGCCGACGCCGAGACGACCGGGGAGCGCATCTCGCGGATCGCACTTCGCTATTTGGGCGTTCATTCCTCCGCAGGCGAGGCGCGTTAACACTAAGGATTTTATGTTCAAATGTTGACTCTGAAGGAATAATTGTAAACACTTGGAGTGGGGCCGCACGAACCTTAGGAGATTCTCATGATTGCCAGCACGACGTCCGCACTGAAAACGTCGGCGGAGCGGCGTTCAGCACGTCCATATGATTCTGCCGACTTGTCCTCGACTGCATTTTGGGCCGGCACCGCCGCCGACCGGGAGAAGACATACGCCGAACTGCGCAAACGTGCTCCCATCAGCTGGCACCCGCGAGTCGAGCACACCATGATCGACGACGGGAACGACCGGGGCTTTTGGGCTGTGGTTACGCATCCGTTGCTTGTCGAGGCGACCCGGCGACACGACGATTTCCTGTCAGGTCAGGGCATTGTCATGGAGTCGATCCCGCAGGAATTGCTCGACACCGCTCAAGGCTTCATTGCGATGGATCCGCCGCGTCATACCAAGATTCGACGATTGCTGGCATCCGCATTCACGCCGAAGCAGATGCGACTGATCCACCATCAGATCGAGGCCAACGCGAAGCGCGTCGTCGACGACCTGGCTCCACAGGGCAAGGCCGACTTCGTCGACGAATGCGCGGCGTTGCTGCCGATGCACAACATCTTCGACATGATGGGCGTGCCGGACTCGATGCGCCGCGACATCGCGTGGGAATCACGGTATGCCGGTGGGTGGAGCGACCCCGAGGTGATGGGCGACGACCCAGTCATACCTCGCCTTTTCCAAGCGATGGGATTCCTAGGCGACGGCGCCCGCGAAATCATCGCTGCACGTCGCCGGCAGCCCGAAGACGACCTCATGACGAACCTCGTTCAGGCTGAAGTGGACGGTGAAAAACTCACCGAAGATGAGATCGTCTCGTTTTTCATACTTCTCACGATCGCTGGGAACGACACCACGCGCCAAAGCACCAGTCATGCGATGAAAGCCTTGACCGACTTTCCCGATCAACGAGCGTGGCTGATGGAGGATTTCGACGGACGAATCAAAGGAGCGGTCGAAGAGTTCGTCCGGTGGGCCACCCCGATCATGACCTTCCGCCGAACGGCAGCTCGCGACTGCGACCTGGGCGGACAACAGATCACCGAAGGTGACAAGGTCGTACTTTTTTACAGCTCGGCCAACTGGGACACCACAGTGTTCACCAACCCGGAAAAGTTCGATTTGTCACGGGACCCCAACCCGCACGTGAGCTTCGGAGGTGGAGGTATCCACCACTGCTTGGGCAATCAGCTGGCGCGGCAGCAACTCGCCGCGCTCTTCCGGGAATTGCTGCACCGCCTGCCTGATATTGAAGTCTGCGGGCCACCCAGCTATACCGTTAGCACTTTCTTCCACGGGGTGAATCATCTTCCCGTCCGCTTCACCCCGACTACGTGAGGCAGCGTGGCATGAAAATCACAGTCGACCGCGATCGATGCTCGTCAATCGGGATGTGTGAAGGCCTGGCTCCCGACTTCTTCGAGGTCAGTAACGATGGGAAACTCCACATCCTGAATCCTGGGCCACCCGAATGTCACAGGGCACTGATCGAAGATGCCGTGGCGAGTTGCCCCACAGGCGCGCTCGCGTTGCACGATTGACAGACTGGCAGCAGCGAGATCCGGTGCAGCTGTTCGGCACTGGCTTCCGGCCGGTCCACGATGACTGCTCCTCGTCCAACGGGCTCGCCGACATCGCTCAGGAGCACAACACAACGCAATGGAGCCGCAGTAGTGAGTACCTTTGGACTCTCTGTCCTAGCCCCTGACCTTGCCGCGATGAAGGTCACCGCCACCGCGGCCGACCAGGCCGGGTTCGACGCGGTGTGGGCATCGGAGTTCTATACCCGGTCGGGATCCATCTCGATGGCGGCAATGGCCACCTCGACTGACAGGTGTCGCATCGGGTCGTCGATTCTCTACGGCGTCGGACGCAGCCCGCTGGTCTTGGCGACCGAGGCGCGCGATCTCGACGAACTGTCCGGCGGTCGCATCGTGCTCGGCATCGGCAACGGCACCAAACGGATGATGAGCAACTGGCACAGCGTCGCCGATACCAGCGCCCCCGCCCTGCGCGTCGAGGAACTCGTACCCCTTATTCGGCGCATCTGGAACCTGCACGAGGGACCAGTCCGCCACGAAGGCCGCTTCTACCAGATGAATCTCATCCCCAGCGGCCCGGTAGACCCGCCTGCGCGCGATATTCCGATCATCACCGCCGCGGTGCGCCCGCGGATGTGCGAAGCCGCCGGCCGGGTCGCTGACGGGCTGGCCGGGCATCCGCTCTTCACGACCGCCTACGTGGAGGAAGTCGTGCGGCCCGCGGTGGCCAAGGGCGCCGCACGCACCGGGCGCGATCCCGACGACGTCGAGATTGTGTCAATGGTCATGTGCTCCATCCACGACGACCCGGAAATCGCCCGTCGCGAGGTCGCGCAACAGATCGCGTTCTACGCATCAGTCAGAACCTACCAACCGCTGCTCGACTTCTGCGGATTCGCCAAACAGGGTGCCGTTATCCGAGAAGCCTTCGCACGCGGTGACTTTGCGGCCATGTTCGACGCGGTGACGGACGACATGATCGACGTGATGGGCGTCGCTGGCACCGCCAGCGAGGTGCGCGCCGGGCTGCGCCGCTACGAGGGGGTACTCGACCACATCATGCTCTACCCGCCGTCGGTGGGTATCGCACCTGAGCGGGTCGGCCAAAACCTCGGTGAGATGATCAAGCACTGCGCCCCCGGCCAGTAACATCCCGGTTCATGTAGGTGCGCCAGCGTCTGTGTCGACGACAACCCGCGGCGGTGAATGAGTCTCCCGTCTAATTCGAAATGACCGGTTCATCGACGGTGTGCTCCTGCCGGTACCGTAGGGATCGCCTTCGACGACGAGTTCGTAAGCCACCTAGTGCCAGTGCTTCTCTGCTCGCGCTCACCGTTGATGCTAGACGCGGCTCCCGATTCGCTGGGCGCCATCGGAGTCGAAGAGTTCTTTGGCCCAGCGTTCGAGGACTTCGGTGCTGTCCCAGTCGTCGGGGTGGAAGCCGGCGCGGGTGTAGGAACGGAAGCGCTGCACCGCGTCCGGGCTGAACAGTGGGGAACGACGGAAGGCTCGAAGGCTGCGCAGTAAGCGCAGTGGGTTGTAGGCTGCGCGGTCACCCGCCAGAGAGCGAGTGGTCTGGATGACCAACTCGGTGAACAAGATGACTGTGGCAATCCGCATTCCCCAGACCCTGGTGCGTTCGGTTCCACCGACCGTCTCGAAGACGTCGAAAGCGACGGCCTTGTGCTCGGATTCTTCTAAAGCGTGCCAGAGCAGAATCGGCCGGACCTCGGTGTCGCCGATCAGCTCTTGTGCCTCGTCGCTGGTCAGAATGATTTCGGCGAACGTCGCCGTGTAGTGCTCAAGGGCAGCCGTCACGGCCAGGCGCATCTTCGGAGAGAATCGCTTCTCGAGCCGGTCAACCAACTTCTTGATGTGCCGATCGATCCCGTCGGTCGGATAGCCCATCGCTTGGAGCCGCTCGTTAAGCAGCCGATGCTGGTGCCGGTGGGTGGCCTCCTGCGCGATGAATCCCTTGACCGCCTCTTGGAGGTCGGGGTCGCTGACCTGGTCACGGTACTGGCGCACCGATCGGATGAAGAAGTCTTCGCCCTCGGGGAACGTTGCCGACAAGGTAGAGACAAAGTGGCTCATCACCAAGTCGCCGTCGACGAAGTGCTGGCGACTGGTCCCAGCAGGCATTGCGAAACGGACACGGCGAGCCTTTGGCAGCACCCTCTTTGCTGGCCGTGTGGGCGACTCACTGGTCATGTGCTACTCCCATCTCCAAGCGGACCTCAATAATCTGACTTTATACCTAGTCAGATTTAGATGACAAACTGTGTCTATGCGTTCAGTCCGGGTGTATCGCGGAGTGTCTGCAGAGCAGCGCCATCAGCACCGGCGTACACGTCTCATCGACGCCGCTATCGAGCTGATCGGTACCCGAGGCGTGGCCGCCACCACCGTGACTGCCGTCTGCGCCGAGTCACGTGTCACCTCGCGTTACTTCTACCAGCATTTCTCCGACCGCGACGCGCTCTTGCGGGCCGTCTACCAGCAGCTCTATGCCACCTTCCAAGACGTAATAGTCCAAGCGATCCCAGACGCCGGCGCGCCACCCGACGTGTTGGCGTATGCCCCCATCCGCGCACTGGTCAACATGATCGAAGACGATCCTCGGCTGGCCCGCATTTTGTTCGTTGAATCCGCAACGGAGCCACTCCTTCGCGAGTTGCGGAGCCAATTGATGGCCGGTTTCGCCGACCTCGTGCTGCGCGAGGCCAGACTTCACCTGGATATCGCCGACTCTGCGGTGGGCGTCGCGCATCTGGCTTCAACCCTCGGTGTCGGAGGACTCTTCGAGGTTCTGCGCCGCTGGCTGGACGGCGAACTGGACTTCAGTACTGATGAACTCGTCCAACACTGCGCAGGTTTCCTGGGCAGCCTCGGCACCTACGTGCTGCTGCAGAACATAGGCGAGGCGCCGGTTCCTGAATCCGGGGCATCGGCAAACGCTCTATCGGCTCGCGGCCACGCCCGGCGATGCTGAGTGCGTGTCCGGTTTGACGCCCACGATCAGGACGGTAGCGTCCCGGGCACGTCATCGACGCTGAGCGCGTGCACCAGATAACGTTCAGCTAGGGTTTCGGCGAGCCGACTGGTGTGTTCGACGATCTCCTCCTGACTTACGTCGAGCAAGCCGGCATGCCAGGCGGTGATCAGCTCGACGAAGCCCCCAACCGCCACCAAGGTGTCCATGCGGAGCGCGGTTTCATCGGCATCCGGTCTCAGATGGGGCTTGCTCGCCGCGACCACGAGGTGCGTCGCCTCTTGCAGGGCAACAGCGCGCCGGTCTTGCAGCGGTGAGCTGCCCACGTGCTGGGTCAGCAAGATCTTTGCCCTGCCGGGATCTTGTGTGATGCGGTCGACCACCATAGAGATGGTCATGCGAATAGTCTCGAGGGGCGGCTGCCCGACGCGTTCTGCGAGGGTCGCGGAAACCTCACCGAGCATCTCGTTCCGTACCCCGTCCCAGGCGGCAACCAGCAACTCGTCGCGGGTCTTGAAGTCTTCATAGAAGTAGCGGTCGTTCAGGCTGGTCCGGGAGCAAACGCCCCTCATGGTGACTGCGGCCCAACCGCTTTCGCTCCAGATCTCGGTCGCGGCATCGATCAGACGCTGCCGACGTTCCGCGCGGCGTTCCGCGCCGGTACGCCCGCCCCATCGTTTCGCCTTCGTCCGCACATTTCCATCTTGACAAAGCAACGTAGGTCACACCAAACTGACGGCATGTGCCCACAATGGTGGCTGGTGCCACCAGTTGCTTTCGAGGCAGCGACGGAATCAACCGTCAGATCGCAGCAACGGCGGATACTCCGATGAGGCTGCTGCCGTTTGGGAATCCCCCCCGCCGGAGTGACCGTGCCGACGCGGTGATCACCGGTGCAGGCAGCGGCATTGGCCGCGCATTTGCCGTCGAGCTGGCGCGCCGGGGCGGCCGTGTGGTGTGCGCCGACATCGACGGCATTCGCGCCAAGGAGACAGCGGACCTGATCTCCAAGCTGGGCGGTCATGGCATCGGCGTTGTTTGCGACGTCTCAGACGAGCATCAGGTCCGGGATCTTGCCGATTCGGCCGAGAAGTGGTTCGGCGGCGCTCCCGGACTGGTGATCAACAATGCCGGAATTGGCGCTGGAGGCAACGTCGTCGGTGCGACATCCACGAGCGATTGGTCCGCGACGTTGTCGGTCAATCTGTGGGGAGTCATCCACGGCTGCGAAGTCTTTGTCCCGCGGCTCCGGGAACGTGGATTCGGAGGGCTCATCAACGTCGCGTCGGCGGCAAGCTTCGGTGCGGCCCCCCGCATGGCCGCCTACAACGTGAGCAAAGCGGGCGTACTCGCGCTGTCCGAAACCTTGGCAGCCGAGCTCAGCGGAACCGGCGTCACGGTGACCGTCCTATGCCCCACCTTCGTCAAAACAAATATCGTCGACAATCCACGCATCGAGGAATCGGCGGCCACGCTAGCCGCCAACTTGATGAAGTGGACCGGCGTATCACCAGAGTCGGTAGCACGAACCACCCTGGATGCGCACGACCGCGGCCAGCTATACGTCCTGCCGCAACTCGACGCCAAAATCCTCTGGCAGCTCAAGAGAACCATGCCGGGTACCTTCACCCACGCGATGGGACTCATCCAGCGAATAACGCGTTGACACAACCTAGGAGGAGACATGGCTTTCGAATACGGCGATATGCTGCAGACGATTAAAGACCGCCAGTGGGCGCTGGCCGACATCGACTGGGACGCACCGGGTGCCGAGTTGATCACCGACGAACAGCGCCCCAGCCTGAAACAGTTCATGTCAGACGTGGTATGGATCGAGCATGTCGGTGCCCGCGCTTTCGCGGCCATGGCCCCCAAGGCGCCGTTCGACGCGTTGGGTGAGATTTACAGGTATTTCCACGCCGAAGAGCAGCGGCACGCCAACGTGGAGCTCGCTCTCATGCATCGCTGGGGGATGCTCGAGGAGGGCGAGACTCCGGTGCCGAACAAGAACATCCGGCTGGTCATCGAATGGCTGGACCGATACGCCGAAGCACTTCCGTTGACGGTGATCGGTGCTGCCATACCGGCTTTAGAAACCGCTCTGGACGGAGCACTGTTGAAGTTTTTGGTGGACGAGGTGTCAGATCCCGTGTGCGGCGAAGTTTTCGCCAAGGTCAACAGCGACGAGTCTCGCCACCTGGCGGTGGGTTTTCAGGTGCTCAACGACCTGGGCGCCAGCCCAATGAGGATCCATGCGATTCAGACGGTGGGAGCTCTTATCGACCCGAGGGTACTTACCGGTGCGTTGCTTTACATCCCGCTGCTGACCCGGATGCTGATAAACCTGAACGCCTGGGGCCTGTCCGAGGAAAGGCTGTACAACGCAGTCACCCGCTACTCGAACGTCGGCGATCGCAGCGAGCACACCCGCCGTGTTCCCCCCTATCACATCCTCAAGGCCCATATGTCTGCCACGATCAAGCACTCCCAACCGCTGCACTTCATCTCGCAGCGCCTCGGTAGGGTGATCGACCACTTCCCCACGCAAGTGCTCGGCAAGACGCCGTCATGGACTGATGAGCTGACCTATGAACCGGTGGCCAGATGAGCGACACGACCAGTGTTCTGATCATCGGAGCCGGCTTTGCCGGACTTGGCACGGCGATCCAACTACTCAAGCGGGGTATCGACGATTTCGTCATCCTGGAGCGCGCGGGCGAGGTCGGAGGAACCTGGCGTGACAATAGCTATCCCGGTGCCGCCTGCGACATTCCGTCATTGTTGTATTCGTACTCCTTCGAACCAAATCCGGACTGGTCGCGTGCGTACTCGGGAAGCAGCGAGATACTCGCCTACATCAAGGCCATGGTCGACAAGCACGCGCTGGCGCGCTTCATCTGTTTCCACGTCAACGTGACCGGCCTGGCGTTCGACGAAGACAGCGGCACGTGGACCGTCGAAACGGATGGCGGGTCAAGCTACCGGTCGCGCACGGTGGTGATGGCAAGCGGCCCACTGGCCAATGCAAATTTTCCTGACATTCGCGGACTGCACAGCTACGCAGGCCACAAAATCCACAGCGCGCGCTGGGATCACGACTATGACATGAGCGACAAACGTGTTGCGGTAATCGGTACCGGGGCGAGCGCGGTGCAGATTGTTCCGGAATTGGTGAAGACGGCGCGATCAGTCAAAGTGTTTCAACGGACGCCCGGTTGGGTGCTTCCCCGGCCTGATTTTCCGCACCCCAGTGTTGCCAAGGCCGCGTTTGGTCGGCTACCGATTCTGCAGAGCGCCGCTCGCCAGGCATGGTTTTGGGCGCACGAAGTCATGGCCGTCGGCATGGTGTGGAACACCCCGGCCACTACCGCCATCGCCTGGGCGGCCAAGGCGAACCTTCGTCGCCAGGTGAAAGATTCGTGGATGCGGCGACAACTGACGCCCGACTTCCGGCCCGGCTGCAAGCGCATGCTGATGACCAGCGACTACTATCCGGCTCTCCGACAGAACAATTGCAAACTCATCACCTGGCCGATCGCGACCATCTCGCCCATCGGCATTCGCACCGCGGACGGCATCGAACACGAGGTGGATTGCATCGTATTCGCGACCGGCTTCGATGTGTGCAAGGCCGGCACACCGTTTCCCATCACCGGCGTGGACGGTCGAAAGCTTGCGGAGGAATGGTCTAACGGCGCCTACGCCTACAAGAGCGTCAGCGTCTCAGGCTATCCCAACCTCTTTTTCACCTTCGGGCCGAATTCCGGGCCAGGACACAACTCGGCCTTGGTCTACCTGGAAGCGGAGATCCGCTACATCGTCGACGCCATCGGCATAATCATCGAAGGCGGTATTCAGACCTTCGACGTCAAAGAGGACCGGCAGAACAGCTATCACGCCCAACTCCAGCGTCGGCTTGCCGGCACGACGTGGAACTCCGGATGCAAGAGCTGGTACCTCACCGAAGACGGCTATAACGGGACCATGTATCCCGGCTTCACCACCCAATTCGCCCGACAACTAGCGAGGGTCGAGCTCGACGATTACTCGATGAGTTCACAGCCCCCTCCCCGCAAGAAGCCCAGGCGGGCGCGGCCCGAGTTGGCCGCGGAGAGTTCGCACGGCGCAAGCAAAGGAGGACGGCAGCGCAACGACGATCGCGTGTCCGTCGACAAGCGCGAAGGTGTTCGTTTCTCGGCGCAAACCGCTTCACCCGAGGCAGCATCACCGCGGATGGTGGATCGTGCTTGAGCCGCGACTGGCTCCGGCTAGGCAGTCGGCGACAGGTGCCTGGCATCAGCCCCCAGATAAGCCAGAAGGACGGTATGGACCACAGCGATAAGCACCGCTTCGAAATCATCGTGATCGGTGCAGGATTCTCCGGGATCGGAATGGGGATAAAACTCCTGAAAGCCGGCTTTTCGGACTTTCTTATTGTCGATGAGGCAGACGACGTAGGCGGAACGTGGCATTGGAACACCTATCCGGGCATCGCCGTCGACATTCCGTCGTACAGCTACCAATTCTCCTTCGAAAAACGGTCGTCATGGTCGCGGACGTATGCGCACGGCAACGAGTTGAAGGACTACGCAAGACACTGCGCGCACAAGTACGGTCTTAGCCCACGAATCCGCTTCGCCGTCAAGGTGACTGAAGCTTGGTTCGATGAGGACGCGACCCTGTGGCGCTTGCACACGGCCGCAGGACAGGACCTATCCGCGCGCTTCGTGATCAACGCCTCGGGCGTCCTGACACGCCCCAAGCGGCCGGATATCTCCGGTGTCGATGATTTCGGCGGGATCACCATGCATACATCCCGCTGGGACCACAACGAAGACATCGCCGGCAAGAGGGTGGCTGTCATCGGAACGGGCGCGTCGGCAGTGCAGTTGATCCCGGCAATCGCGAAAGACGTCAAGGCGCTGACCGTGTTCCAGCGCACACCGATCTGGTGCCTGCCGAAACTGGACTTCCCGGTGCCGCGGCTGGCAAGAGGGTTCCTCAAATACGCTCCCGGCGGACAACTCGCGGCGCGCGCAGCGAGTCAAACCTTCGTCGAAGTCACGTTCCCTGTCGCCGCTCACTTCCACACCGCCATTCCCTTGGCGTCACTCATCGAGCGTGCCGCGTTGCGGTACATGCGCAGCCAGGTGACCGACCCCGCCGTCCGTCAAAAACTGACCCCCCGTTACGCGCTCGGGTGTAAGCGCCCAAGCTTTCACAACGAGTACCTGGCCACATTCAACCGAGACAACGTCCACCTCGAGACCAGTCCGATAAGCCACTTCGATGCCGCCGCCGTCCACACCGTCGACGGCCGATCGCACGAGATCGACGTCCTCATCCTCGCCACAGGCTTCAAAGTGATGGAACCGGAGAACATGCCGACCTATTCGCTCAGGGGGATCGGTGGACTCGATCAAGCCAAGTGGTGGGACGAGAATCGGCTCCAAGCGTACGAAGGCGTCAGCGTGCCCGGATTCCCCAACCACTTCTCCATCTTCGGACCCTATGGATACAACGGTTCCTCGTACTTCACGCTCATTGAAGCCCAGACCAGGCACATCGTGCGATGCCTTCACCATGCGCGGTCCCGGCACGCCAACTACGTCGAAATAACCCGGCAAGCCAACGACCGCTTCTTCGCCGAAATGCTCAAACGCCGCCACCGCCAAGTCTTTTGGCAACCCAGCTGCGCAACCGCCAATAGTTACTACTTCGACAAACACGGCGACGTACCGCTACGCCCGACGACCACCCTCGAATCTTTCTGGCGTAGTCGCACCTTCGACCTTGGTGACTATTCGTTCGAGCGGCGCACCACTGAAAAGGTACTTAGCTCATCGTGACAACCCTTTACTCGGAACAGCATCCGAGCACGGCAAGTTATCTCATCGCGACGTCGGCCCGCGGGATCCTGCGCCCACTGACGCAAGCACTACCGTCTAACCAGTACGGGCTCGCGGTAATGGACCGGGTGCTTCGGGCGGCGCTCATTGCGTCCCGCCCGCGGCGCGGATTGCGAGTTGAACAGGTCGACACCGTCTTTGCTGGCGATCGGGTGAGAGGCGACTGGATCGTTGCCCCGGACGTCGACCCGGACGGGCCGCCGATTCTCTATATCCACGGCGGCGCCTTTTCCATGTGCTCCCCGCAGACCCATCGTGGTCTGCTAGGCGAACTGTCTGCCGCGTCGCTCAGGCCGGTGTTCGCCGTCCGCTACCGCCTGGCTCCGCGATACCCGTATCCCGCGGCCGCCGACGACGCACTGAGGGCCTACCGGTGGTTGACCGGCTCTGAAGAATCGGCGTCAAACCGCACGGTGGCGATCGCGGGAGATTCGGCGGGCGGCCAACTCGCCGTCGCGACCTCGTTGGGCGCGCTCGCACATCGCTCCCCGCCGCCCGATGGCATGTTACTCATGTCCCCCGTCGTCGATCTGACGTGCCAGCTGGCGATGGCACGTGAAACTCGCCGCCGCGATCCTTTCGCATCGGCCCGGTCCGCAACGCGTGCGCTCAGCCTCTATGTAGGCGATGCCCACCCGACCGACCCCCGCGTCAATGTCCTCGCCGCAGATCTCACCGGCTTGCCGCCGACATTGATCCAGGTCGGTGGAAGGGAGATGCTGCTCGACGACTCCCGTCAACTCGCCGAGCGCATGCGCGCCGCAGGAGCATCCGTGCGGCTTCAGGTGTTTCGCGGCCAGATTCACGTGTTCCAAGCCCTGTTTCGACTCTTGCCCGAGGCGCGTCACGCTTTGCACCTCAGCGGAGCGTTTCTCACAGACAGGGCCGAAGACACGTTTCCTTGACGCACGGGCCGAACGCAGGCAGGCGGCTAGCGCGCAGCAACCGCTTTTGTCACGCCCCACCGCGAAGGACCCGTTTGACAAACAGGGCAATTATGTATAACTATTAACATTGGTGGCCCAACTGTAAACAGCTGGTCGATCCTCCATCCCACGACGACCACAGGCCGGGGAGCGACAATGGTTAACCCGCTACACGCACCCGTCGATAAAGCCCGGGAACGGTTATCTTCGGTCATCTTGATTCCCGCGCCGCAACGGGTGGACGACGGACTTCGCCGGTGGAGTCGGCGGTGGCCAGTGCGTGAACTAGCCGCGCCCCCGGCCGGAAGCGGACTGCGACCGGTTCTCGGTGATGCCGGGCTCCCCTTGGTCGGGCACACCCTCGACTACATCCGGTTTGGGTCCGACCTGGGCAGAGAGCGCTACGAACGGTTCGGATCTGTCTCGTGGATGGGAGCGTTCGGCACCAAAATGGCGGTCATCGCGGGCCCCCAAGCTACCCAGGAGGCGCTCACCACCAACGCAAAGGCGTTCTCGCAAGACGGCTGGGCCTTTCTCATCGACGCGTTCTTCCACCGCGGATTGATGCTGATGAGCTTTGACGAACACCTCATGCACCGGCGCATCATGCAGGAGGCCTTCACGCGGCCGCGACTGGCCGGCTACGTCACCCAAGTGACCCCTTGCGTCCGCGCAACCCTGCCCACGTGGCCGACCGGCCCGTCCGTCCGCATGTACCCGCTGTTGAAAAACCTGACCCTCGACATCGCCACCGATGTGTTCATGGGTGGCCGAGGCAAAGACAGCAGCGACGCCATTAACCAGGCGTTCGTCGCTACGGTACGCGCGGCCAGCTCACTCGTCCGCGCGCCGCTTCCCGGCACCCGCTATCGCGCCGGGATCCGCGGCCGACGGGTGCTCGAGGAATACTTCGCCCGGCACTTGCCGGCCGCCCGGGCCGGCAACAGCAATGACCTGTTCGCCGCGCTGTGCCATGCCAGCACCGAAGACGGACAACGTTTCAGTGACTCCGATGTCATCAACCACATGATTTTTCTGATGATGGCCGCTCACGACACATCGACCATCACCACCACCGCGGTAACTTATTACCTGGCAAAGCATCCAGAATGGCAAGATCGGGTTCGCGCCGAAAGCGATGCTCTCGGCGACCGATCACCCGAGATCGACGATTTGGAAGCGCTCAGGTCGCTCGATCTGGTGATCAAGGAATCCATGAGACTCGTGGCGCCGGTCCCGCTAGTCATGCGCAAAACAGTGCAAGACACCGCAATAGACGGCCACTACATTCCCCGCGACACGCTTGTGGCGATCACTCCCGCCGTCAACCATTTCGTCCGCGAAGTCTGGCATAACCCGGATCGCTTCGACCCCTTACGTTTCGACGACCCGCGCCGCGAGGACCAAGCTCACCGCTTCGCGTGGCTGCCCTTCGGCGGTGGCGCGCACAAATGCATCGGCATGCACTTCGGCACCCTCGAGGTCAAAGCGATCCTGCACCAGATGCTGCGCACGTTCACCTTCGGCCTCGACACCGACTACCGCATCCGCTGGGACAACACATCGCTGCCGATCCCGGTCGACGGGTTACCGATCACGCTGCGCCGCCGATGAAGACAGAATTTGCGCGGTTCCTCGCAGCCACCGAATTCCTCGACTGGAAACACGATGCCGTGCAGCAGTTCACCGAATCGGCGACACGCAACGCCACCGATTCCGTCGATAAGGCGTGCCGCATCTTCACCGCTGTCCGTGATTCGATCTGGTACGACCCGTATTCCGTCTCCGACGACCCGCGCCAGTACCGAGCCAGCGCGGTCGCCGTCGCCGAGCGCGCCTACTGTGTCCCCAAGGCGGTGCTCTTGACGGCTGCATGTCGCGCCGCGGGGATTCCGGCGCGGTTGGGTTTCGCCGACGTCCGCAACCATCTACAGACCGCGAGTCTCCGTGAACGGATGGGTGGTTCGGACGTTTTCGTCTACCACGGCTACAGTCAAATACTGCTGAATGGTCGGTGGGTCAAGGCCACACCGGCATTCAACCGCGAGTTATGCGCGCGCTTCCGCGTCGCTCCCATCGAATTCGACGGTCAGCGAGACGCCATGTTGCACGCCTACACAGGCGACGGCTCTCAACACCTGGAATACCTCCATGACCGTGGTGTTTTCGACGACCTTCCCCTCACGGAAATCATCGACGCGCTGCGCGACAATTACGGCGAACTCATCTACGAACCTCCTCCAGTGCCGGACTCATTCACCAACTAGCAGTTTGAAGGATTGTGCCTGTGCAAAGCACCATGCAGGATATCCCCTTGACCGTAGCCTCGATCGTCAGGCACGCGACATCCATCCACGCTGACAGCCAAGTCGTCACGCCGACCGGATCGGGCTACCGCACAACGACCTACGGTGCGCTCAAGCGACGAATCAGCCAGTTGGCCAACGCACTACGGAGTCTGGGCATAACTGACGATCAGCGCGTGGCCACCTTCCAATGGAGCAATCAGGAACACCTGGAAGCCTACTGTGCGGTGCCGTCGATGGGCGCGGTGCTTCACACCCTCAACCTTCGACTCACCGCAGAACAACTTGGCTACATTTCAGATCACGCCGACGACAAGGTCATCATCGCGGACGTCTCTGTGGCACCGCTTCTAGCGAAGGCACTGCCGACGATGTCGTCGGTGCACACCGTGATCGCAGCGGGCGACGGCGACCTGGAGCCGCTGCTGGCCAGCGGTAAAAACGTGCTGCGCTACGAGGACCTGCTTGCTGATCAAGACGGCGAATTCGACTGGCCAGAGCTCGATGAGAGGTCGGCCGCGGCGATGTGCTACACCAGCGGCACTACCGGAAACCCGAAAGGTGTTGTCTACAGTCATCGTTCCACCTATTTGCACTCGCTGACTGGCTGCACACCCAACGTGCTGTCCATCGGTGAAGAAGACCGCGTCTTGGCGATCGTCCCGATGTTTCACGCGAACGCATGGGGGCTGATCTATTCCGCGCTGATGTGTGGAGCCGACCTCGTGCTGCCCGACCGATACCTGCAGGCGGCACCGTTGGTTGCCATCATCGAGGACACGCAGCCGACCGTGGCCGGTGCGGTACCGACGATCTGGAATGACGTGCAGCATTTCCTGGAATCCGAACCGGAGCACGATATTTCGTCGCTACGCCTGGTCGCCTGCGGCGGGTCGGCCGTTCCAAGGTCACTGATGGAGCACTTCGAGAGTGAATTCGGTGTCCCGATCCTGCAGGCCTGGGGGATGACCGAAACCTCGCCGCTGGCAACCGTGGCGCGCGCGCCGAAGGGGACCAACGGCGAGCGCCAATGGGAGCTACGCGCTTGTCAGGGTCGTCCCGTCTGCGGTGTCGAGATTAGGCTGCGTGGCGACGATGGCCGTACCCTGCCCTGGGACGGACGGTCTATCGGCGAGATCCAGGCCCGCGGACCGTGGGTCACCGGCTCGTACTTCGGCGACAACGACTCCGACAAGCTCGACGAAGGATGGCTGCGCACCGGCGACGTGGGTCGCATCGATCAACACGGCTACCTTACGCTTACCGACCGGGTAAAAGACGTCATTAAGTCAGGTGGCGAATGGATTTCCTCGGTCGACTTGGAGAATGCGCTCGTTGCCCATCCAGCCGTGCATGAGGCGGTGGTGATCGGCGTGCCCGACGAGAAGTGGCAGGAAAGACCCTTGGCGTTGATCGTCACGAAGACCGAAACCAGCTTGGATATCAACGAATTGCGGGTCTTCCTGGACGGCGCGGTCGCCAAGTGGTGGATCCCGGAGCGCTGGGCGTTCATTGCTGAGGTTCCCCGAACCAGTGTGGGCAAATACGACAAAAAATTGCTGAGAGCACGCCACGGCGCCGGCGAATACCAGGTCGTGTACTGCGGCTAACCCGAAAAGCCGCCAACGTCGTCAGCAGCACCTAACCGAAAGGACACCATGACAGTCGCCTCACCTTGGCTCAGCCCGGAATTGGAAGCGCTTCGTGATCTCGCCGCAAAGTTCGTTGCCACTGAGATTGCACCCCACTCAGAGCGCTTCGCCGAGCAACACCATGTCGACCGGGCGGTGTGGGAACGAGCAGGCGAGCTGGGCCTGCTGTGCATGTCGATGCCGGTCGAATACGGCGGCGGCGGCGGGACGTTCGCGCACGAAGCAGTTCTGCTCGAAGAGCAAGCTCGAATCGGGGACAGTTCGTGGGGCGCCGGCCTGCACAGCGGCATCGTCGCACACTACATCCTGCACTACGCACGGGAAGACCTGAAAAGGCAGTGGTTGCCCAAGATGGCGTCGGGCGAATTGATCGGTGCCATTGCGATGACGGAGGCTGGAACCGGATCTGACCTTCAAAGCGTGAAGACGCGCGCCGTCCTCGATGGGGACGAGTACGTCATCACCGGCTCGAAGACGTTCATCACCAATGGTCAGCAAGCCGATCTCGTCGTCGTCGTGGCCAAGACCGACCATACCCAAGGCGCCAGCGGTATCTCGCTGATCGTCGTGGAAGCCGATCGCCCCGGGTTCCGGAGAGGACGAGTCCTCAGCAAAATAGGTCAGCGCGGTCAGGACACATCTGAATTGTTTTTCGACGGCGTGCGCGTCCCCAAGACGCATCTGCTAGGCGACACCGAGGGGCAAGGCTTCTTTCAGCTGATGACGCAACTGCCGCAGGAGCGACTTATCGTCGCGGTCGGAGCGGTTGCCGCCATGGAATTGGCCTTGCACCAGACGATCGAATACACGCGCCAACGAGAAGCATTCGGGCGAACGATCTTCGGGTTCCAAAATACCAAGTTCACCCTCGCTGAAGCCGCCACCGAAACAAGGATTGCGCGAGTGTTCCTCGACCACTGCATCTGTCTGCATCTCGACGGTAAGCTCGACGTGCAAACTGTCGCGATGGCCAAATGGTGGACGACGGAACGGGCGATGAAAGTCCTCGACGACTGCCTGCAGCTGCACGGCGGGTACGGATACATGACGGAGTATCCGATTTCGCGTCTCTGGGTTGATCAGCGAGTACAGAAAATCTACGCGGGGTCTAACGAAATAATGAAAGAGATTATTTCGAGGTCGCTTTGACAAGATAGCGACGACCGAACGCCCGGTGTATCAACGCAGATGAGGATCTGCTATTCGAGACAGGCAAGCTCCACTGCAGACAAAAGCCATCCCGGTGCCGTATCGGCGGACACGGCGGATCCGTCAAGCTCCCGCGGTTCCCCCTGGCCTCAGGGCTTATTCGCGGACGAGGAGTGTCCGGCTGCAGCTGTCCTCTCGCCACGATTCGTTCTCACGACGTGAATCCCGGAATCCGGCAACGCCGTCAGCCCACGTTGCCGACCTCGGCGATCTTGATTCCAGTAAGGAAACTTCTCACATGCTGCGTCGGGGGCGTGATGCATCACGTCAAGTTGCCCGCGAAACCTGATCCATGCATCACGTAAGGAATGCCCGCGAAAACGAGGTCAACTGGCGGTCTTGTTCTGGATGCGGATGCCGGATCTGACCTCGGGTAGGGCGGTGGGGATGGCGGCGAGGTAGAGGTGTTCGGTCTTGTTCTTGGCGAGTCTGAGCAGGGCGGCTTGTAGATCGGCGATCTGGCGTGCGATCGCGGCGGGGTTCAGGGTGTCGCGGTAGGCAAGCAGCTCCGATTCTTGGGCTGGCGAGAGGACCCCGGCTGCCAGCAGCCGGTCCAGTGGGGTCATGGGCTCGTCGTAGAGGCGGCGGCGCTGGCCGTCGCGGCCAGCGCCGTAGCCGATGGGTTTGATGGCTCTTCGTAATTCAGAGTGCATTGACAAGTTGGTGGAGTGCTCCGCTGTGTAGTAGTGAGCGCCAACGGTAGTGGGTG
Organism: Mycobacterium sp. MAC_080597_8934; assembly: GCF_000523975.1. Lineage (NCBI taxonomy): Bacteria > Bacillati > Actinomycetota > Actinomycetes > Mycobacteriales > Mycobacteriaceae > Mycobacterium > Mycobacterium sp. MAC_080597_8934. The sequence continues at coordinate 24,091 of NZ_JAOS01000049.1, forward strand.
AGGTTGCGGAATCCGAGGGCGTTGCGGCGCAATGCTTCCAGGCGGCCGTTGATGGCCTCGGTGGGTCCGTTGGAGACGTGGTGGTCGAAGAAGGCCAGGATGTCGGCGCGGCGGCGCGATAGCGTGCGGCCGAGTTGGGCGATCTCCTCCAATCCGGCGGGTACGCCGCGCCGACTTCCAGGCGGCCGTTGATGGCCTCGGTGGGTCCGTTGGAGACGTGGTGGTCGAAGAAGGCCAGGATGTCGGCGCGGCGGCGCGATAGCGTGCGGCCGAGTTGGGCGATCTCCTCCAATCCGGCGGGTACGCCGCGCCGTATCGACTCGATCAGCCTGGTCATTGCCTTCTTGCCGTGACGTCGGTTCGGGTCGGCGTAGGCGGCGATGATCTTCTGATAGATCAGCCAGGCGACCTTGACGGCGAGATGGTCGTCGCCGTCGAGCACCTCGGTCAGCCGGGTGTATTGGCGTGGGGAGAGCAGCTGCAGGCGGGTTCGGGCGATGCGCCGGATCCCATAGAGCGGGTCACCGGTGTGTCCGCGCCGACCCAGGGTCTGCTGCTGGATGCGTTGGCGGATCAGGTCGAGCTTGGTCCCGGCCAAAGCCACAACGTGGAAGGGGTCCATCACGGTGACCGCGTCCGGGATGACCTCGGTGGCGGCGGTCTTGTAGCCGGCGAACCCGTCCATCGCAATGACCTCCACGGCCCGGGCAAAGTCGGTGGGTTGGGCGGCCAACCACGTGGCCAGTGCGGTCGCTGAGCGTCCTTCGACCAGGTCGAGCAGGCGTGCCGGGCCGGTCTGGTCGTGGGTAGGCGTGAGGTCGATGATCAGCGTGACGAACCCCTCTGTGCCGCGACGCCGAGGCGCCCAGCGATGCTCATCGACACCGATCACCGTCACCCCGGCCAGCCGATCCGGCCCGGTTGTGGCGATCAGGCCGGCGGTCGCACGCATCGCGATGGAGCTGACAGTATGCCAGGACACCCCGAGTTCGGCGGCGATCGCCGAAATGGTGGTGCGGTCGATCATCAACCGCCGCAATACATACCGGGCACAGCGCCGCGTCGTCGATGAGCGCGGGGCCGCCAACTTGCCCAGATCCTGGTTGAACACTGCCCGCCCACACGCTGGCGTTGTGCAGCGGTAGCGAGGTAGGGCACCCTGCAGCACCAGCGGGTAGCCGGCCACCGGCAGATCCGTCAACGGCCGAGTCACAGTGTCGCGGTAGCGGCCCTCCCGGCCGCAGTCCGGACACCTGGCGTCACAGGCCACCGGCCTGCAGAAGATCGTCGTCGTCTTCTCGTCGACCGCGGCGTCGGTGATCGTCACCCCCAACTCGATGGTGCGCATGATCGTGTCGGCAACAACAGACGGCGGGCAGGCAGTAGCCTCAGGCAAGGGTCACCTCGGTGGTGTTGGTGAAGCGGCGTGTAGGAACCTGAATCGTCACCCACCGAGGCCCCACCTCAGCTCAACGACACGAACCCCCACCGCGGATATCCGCCAACCACTGCTGCACGCTCATTTCCGCAGAGCCGGTTTGATGGTGGGCGTCAGGTAGTTGAGCCGGTCGTTGACCAGCCTCCAGAGCCGGTTGAGCACCGCACGTTCCTCGTCGGTGTCATAGCGGTAGTAGAACCCATACTTGCGGACGAGGTGGTTGTTCTTGGACTCGATTGTGGCCTGATCGTTCTTCTTGTACGGCCGCGACCTGGTGAAGAAGATCTCCATCTGCGCAGCCCACTTGATGACGGCCTTGTTGAGGAATTCGGTTCCGTTGTCGAAGTCCAAACCGGTTACCTCGTAAGGTATTTCATGGACACCGGCTTTGAGGGCGCCGAGGATGTGAGTGTGGGCGTTGTTGCGTTCGGTGCGGGTGAAGACCCAACCGATATGCATATCGGTGAGGTTGACGGTCCGGGCGAACTCGCCTTTGAGGGTTGGACCGCAGTGCGCGACGGTGTCGCCTTCGAAGAACCCCGGAGATCCCTCGACCTCGTCGGTTGCCTTGCGGATCTTGATCGAAGACCGCAGCAACGGGGAGGCCTTGGTGGTCGATTTCCCCTTGATCTGGTCGCGCGCCTTGACCGCACGCAGGTAGCGGTCGATCGTCGCGCTGCTCATCGCCAACAGCTCGGCACGCACCTGCGGGCTGTAGCGGTCCACACCTGCGCGTCCGGCCGGGTTTCCAGCAGGCGAGGTACGACGCGGCGACCAATAAACCCGGTACCGCCGGTAACGACATAGCGCATGCAAGCCATCGTGGCGGGTCACACCGCGCACGTCAACCATGCTGTCCAGGCATCAGCCGGCGAAGTTGCGGATGCCGTCCCAGTCCACCAGCGTCCAGCCGGTCATCGGGTTTCCGGTGATCACCACGCGGCCGACGTTGGGCAGCGGATGACTGGTCGCCAGGCTGTCCTTGGCGTTCTTCGTGTTCATCAGCGTCCAGTACTCGATGGCGTACAGATGCGAGAACACCACCGGTTGGTTGTGGCCGCTGTTGTAGATCTTCTGCACGGCCGCGGTGAACCAGTCGTTGAACTCCTTGCCGGTGATCGACCCGGGGATGCGGTCTCCGACGTCGCCGTTGAGCCAGTCCGCCGGTACGTCGAGGGGGCCATCGAGACGGGCTTGCCCTCGTACCAGCCGGCGTTGATCTCTTGGATGCCTTGCAGCACCTCGACTTGCTTGCCGAGTTCGGCGGCCAACGGCGCGGCGGTCTGTTGCGTTCGCACCATGGTGGAGGCGTAGACGGCGTCGTACTTGTTGTGGGCGAGTTGGTGCGCGACCTGTTCGGCCTGCCCCTTGCCCTCCGGGGTCAGGCCCGGGCCCGGCACGTCGGTGTCGATGACGCCGCTGGCGTTGGTCTCGGACTCCGCGTGCCGGACGAACGTCACGGTGATGCTGTGGGCCTGCGGTGACCCGCCGCAGGCGCCGACGATTACCGTTGCGGCCAGCACGGCTACCGCTTTTGAGGCCTTCCTGATCAAGCTGGGATTGCGCATGGCGATAGCCTGCCCCGCCGACGGTGCCGGTGGGAAGGGTTTGCGATGGTTGGGTGGCAGAAAAGCTTGAAGGGAGACTCGTATGGCGATTGACCCGAGTGCCGTCGGTGCGACGACGGAGCCGATGCTGTTCGAATGGACGGACCGGGAGACGCTGCTCTACGCGCTCGGTGTCGGCGCCGGAACTGACGACCTATCGTTCACCACCGAAAACAGCCACGACATCACCCAGCAGGTGCTGCCCACCTATGCGGTGATCTGCTGCCCGGCGTTCGGTGCGGCGGGCAAGATCGGAAAGTTCAACTGGGCCATGCTTTTACACGGGTCGCAGGGCATCCGGCTGCACGCACCGCTGCCGCCGGCGGGCAAGCTGTCCGTGGTCTCCGAGGTCGCGGACATCCAGGACAAGGGCGAGGGCAAGAACGCGATCATCGTGCTGCGCGGCCGCGGCACCGACCCCGACTCGGGGGAGCTGATCGCCGAGACACTCACCACGTTGGTCATCCGGGGCGAGGGCGGGTTCGGGGGAGTGCCGGGTCAGCGGCCGATCGCGCCGGAGTTTCCCGACCGCGAGCCCGATGCCCGGATCGCGCTGCCCACCCGTGCGGACCAGGCGCTGATCTATCGGCTCTCCGGTGACCGCAACCCGCTGCACAGCGACCCGTGGTTCGCCAGGGACATGGCCGGTTTCCCGAAGCCGATCCTGCACGGGCTGTGCACCTACGGGGTGTCGGGCCGCGCGCTGGTCGCCGAGCTGGGCAAGGGCGTGGCCGCCAACGTCACGTCGATAGCGGCGCGATTCACCTCGCCGGTGTTTCCAGGGGAGACGCTGACCACGCTGATCTGGCGGACGGAACCGGGCAAGGCGGTGTTTCGGACGGAGGCTTGTGGCGCCGAAAGCGCGAACGCGCGGATCGTGTTGGACGACGGCGCGGTGGAGTACGCGGAGGCCTAGCCGATGGCTTAGAACCCGGTACGTCGCCCCGGCGCGCAGGCGTTCACTGGTGCGCCTGGCCTGCCGTCCAGCCATGACCTGTCCCGCATTCGGCGGGCTTCGGGGGGATCGCTCGGGCGCTAAGCTAAACAGCTATGTGCTACAGTTAGCACATGTCTACGGTGGGCGTTCGTGAGCTGCGGCAGCGGGCCAGCGAACTCCTCCGTCGGGTCGAGGCCGGCGAGACGATCGAGATCACCGACCGTGGTCGGCCTATCGCCCTTCTCTCGCCGATGCCGGAGGGCGGTCCGTACCAGCAGATGCTGGCAAGCGGCGGGATCGAACGTGCGACGCTTGACTTTGATGACCTTCCCGAGCCGGTCCGACTCAAAACGGGTATCGAGCTGCCGTCCGTGACGCTTGCGCGCCTGCGTGAGCACGAGCGTTGATGGCGGCCATCTACCTGGACTCGTCCGCAATCGTCAAGCTTGCAGTTCGTGAGCCAGAGTCGGATGCGCTGCGTCGCTACCTTCGCACCCGGCTGCCGCGGGTGTCGAGTGCCCTTGCGCGGACGGAGGTCATGCGGGCTCTGCTCCACAAGGGTGAATCAGCCCGAAGAGCCGGACGCCGGGCGCTCGCGAGCCTAGACCTACTACGCATCGACAACCGATTGCTCGATCTTGCTGGTGGGCTGCTGCCAATCGAGCTACGCACCCTCGATGCAATTCACCTGGCGACTGCCCAGCGGCTCGGCATGGATCTTGGCCGGTTGTGCACTTACGACGACCGCATGCGCGACGCCGCCGAGGCGCTCGGCATGGCAGTGATTGCCCCGTCTTGATCGGCTACCTAGGGTGGCGCGTGAGGCGGCCAACGCTTCATGTCCCGGCATGTCGCGCCAACCTCGTGCCACCGCCGAATGGGGACACCGTCGTGCTGGATCACTCGAATGTTGGCACCCTGAGCGCCGTTAGAACCGTTGCCGTCGCTAATTTACGCGGGCGTCACTTAACCGCTGTGCCAACCTTTCGGTGAACTCGGCGGCGCGCGCGGGACTGTCCAACGCAAACAGCGCGGCGGTGGCGCGGTCGCCGTCTTCGCTGTGTCGCACCAGGATCGGGATACCATCATCGCGGACCGCGTCGAACGCGTCCTCGTCGGTGATGTCGTCGCCGAGATAGATGGGCACCAGCGGACGCGCGTCGGCCTCGCGCAGGTGATCGATCACCCAGCGAAGCGTCTTTCCCTTGTCCCAGTCCATGTCCGGACGCAGCTCGATGACTTCGCGACCCGTCGTCACCCGAAGTCCGTCCCGCCGGCCCGCCGCGCGCACCGCCGCGGCAACCTCGCCCACGCGGTCCCGCGCGGCGTTGCGGTAGTGGACCGCAACGCCAAATCGCTTGTGCTCCATCATAACTCCGGGGATCGAGTCGAGCCGGTCGCGCAGCTCGGCGGCGGCCTGTTCGAGCACCGGTGTGGCCGCCGCCGCGGCGTCGTTCTGGTGGTGTGTGCCGTCGGGTGCGGTCAGCTCGAAACCGTGGCTGCCGGCATACCAGATCCCGGGCACACCGAGGCGCTGTGACACGTCGGCGAGGTCGCGGCCGGACAGAACCGCGACCGGGCATTGCGCGGCCAGCTTCCGCAGCGCCTCGACCGCGGCGGCGACGGGCCGGGCCGCGGCGGGATCGTCGACGATGTCCGACAGCGTGCCGTCGAAGTCGAAGAACATATGGCCGGCCTCCGGTCGGTGAGGGCACCGAGGGCCTGCACAGCATCGGGTAGCTGGGACATCCGGTGGTCCCCGGTGCGCACGGCGACCTCATCCAGATCGCCGACCACGGCGTCGGCGCCGACGCGCCGCAGGGCGTCACTTTGCCCTGTTCGGTCGAGGCCGATGACCAACGCGAATCCGCCGTCGCGCGCGGCCTGGACGCAAGCCGCGTTGTCGGTAAGGACGGCGCATCGCCCCGGGCGGACCGACAGCTTGTCTGCTGCCTCACTCAGGGTGTCGCGGACGTTACCGTTCGACGCGAAGACGCCGGTGTCGACGCCGGCTTCGCGCAATCGCCGGGTCAGCGCCTGGGTGCGGTCCAACGCGGTGTCGAACAGCACCGCGTCATGGCGGCGCGGGTCGATGGTGACCGGCATTGACCAACCTTCTCACGGTGTTCAACGCCGGTGAGAGCGGGTCAGTGACGTGCCGGCGTGGGTGCCGACGGTCGCGGCCGCTGCGCCTGGCCCGGAAACGCGCGCGCCGCGCGCGTGCGCCGGCGGTCCTTGCTGAACAGCAACACCGAATCCTGGCTGAGCGCCACCATCCGTGCCATGCCCAGCTCGATACCGGCTGCCAGCTGCTTGACGTCGGCCGTGGCGTCGTATTCGGCGGTGATGCCCGAATACCAATTCGTCGCCGTAGCTGAGCATCGCGACCCCGGTGCTCAGCTGCAAGGCGATCGGGGGGATCGGCAGCAGGCGCTCCATCGTCTGGCCCATCAGCCGCAGCTGATGGCGAGGCCCGGGCGCGTGGTTCGCCAGCGTTACGAGGCCGCGCTGCGGGAGCCTGGGTAACAGTTGTATGAGGTTGCCGCGCAGCATAGTTGGCAGACAATTGATCGCAGACTCCACGATACCGGGCGGAGATTTGTCGGCGTGCTGCGCTTTCCACCGGCTGTGCACGGTCCGCAATTGCTGGACCGGGTCGTCATGCTCGACGGGCAGGTATGGCAGTAGTGCCGAACGTACCGGCATCGGCACCAGGGTGCGCAGCGAGTCCGCCCGCGGTTCTTCGCCGCGGCGTAGCAGAACCCTTCGGAAGCCCTCGGTGATGGCCGCCAGCGCGACATCGTTGACGGTCACACCGAATTTGCGGCACACGCACTCGACGTCGGCAATCGGGACGCGCACCGTGCTGTAGCGCCGCAGGACCGGGTCGACCGAGGGCCGTGCCGTCGGCCAGATCGCCCCGACGAAGTTGCCGGCGAGTGCCCCAGCCCACTCCAGGGGCCAGCCGCGCTTCGAGGCCTGCGGCGGCGAATCATGTTTGTCGCCAACACCGTTCGCGAATGCATCGTGGTCGGCGTCGTCGCAAAGCCGGGTGAGCAGGTGGGCGGCTGAGTTCCCGTCGGCCAAGCCGTGGTGGATCTTCATCAAGATTGCCCACCGGCCGCCTTTCAGGCCCTCGATCACCCAGCACTCCCACGGCGGACGGTCCAGGTCGAGGGGACGCTCCAGGGCGTGGGCGATCGCGCCGGACAGCTGGGCGTCGTCGCCCGGGCGCGGAATCGCCACCCAGCGCACATGATGGGCCAGGTCGAATCCGGGACAGTCGATCCACTCGAAGCTCTGCGTCCGCAGCACCTGTGTGCAGCGCGGTATCGACTGAATCCGTTCCGCCAGCAGCTGTTTCAGCAGTGCGTAATCGGGGACGCCACCATCGACGATGGCGACCGCGCCGATCACCAGGCTGGCGTACTGATCGGGATCTTGAGCTCTCAGGTACGCCGTATCCAGTGTTATCGCTTGCGCCATGCGCAGTCCCCGCCCCTCGTTTCTCGCACTTGTACCAGTATTTGCGCGGGACCTCCGGGGCGGTAGGCCAGGAGCGTTAAGAATGTGTTTAGACCCGTTAAACAGCTCGCCTAAGTCGAACATACTTATTGCTTATCTGCTTAAGTGGACTCGTTTGCTTAAAAAAATTCGTCAAAAGTACTGCCGGGCAGTGGTTTAGCAGTTGCTCGCAGAGTTTGCTCTTGGCCTTCGGCGGCGCCGATGAGGTCGGCTAGTGGGTGGGGATCGGTGTTGACGCTTTGTTGCAGGAGTCGGTAGAAGAGCATTCCGCGGGCTTTTGACCTGCGGCGATTGAATCTGAAGGTGAACTCGTCGAGGTAGTACTGCAGGTGCTCGCGTTCCACGCGGGTGTAGCGGCCATGACAGGAGCGATCGTCGGCGCCCGCGACGGCGTTGAATCCATCCCTGCTCGCTGGCTCGAAGCACTCGAAGACGGCGACCGCGGACGCACCCACGTGAAGCAGCTCGCCGCGCTTCTGCTCAGGTAGCGCGCTCTGCGCCCTACCCCCCCGCTCACCTAGGTGCGTGGGTCGGTATCCACGAGTTGTTGGTGTGTCACGCTGATGGCGACGTGGATGGTCGGGAAAACTGTGTCCATGGATTTGATGACGGCCCAGGATCAGCTGTTTGAGACCGAGTCCGCGCGGCCTCGCTCGTCATCGTCACCGGGCGAGGTTTCGGTGGACAAGACGTTTCGGGCCTATGACCAGGATCAGTCGTTTTTGATGCCGCCGTCGTTGCGGGATTGGTTGCCTGACGATCATCTGGCGTTGTTTGTGTCCGAGTTGGTCGATGAGGTGCTTGATCTGGCAGTGTTTTTCGCCTCCTACAGCGAGGCCCGGGGCTTTCCGCCGTATCACCCGCGGCTGATGCTCAAGCTGCTGCTCTACGGGTACACCAGCGGGGTTCGTTCATCTCGCAAGATCGAAGCCCGTTGCCATGACGATGTGGCGTTTCGGTACCTGGCCGCCAACACCGCACCGGACTTTCGCTCCATCGCCCGCTTTCGGCGCCGTCACCTCGCCGCGCTGGAAGCCCTGTTCCTGCAGGCGCTGACCCTGTGCCAGCAGGCGGGCATGGTCACGATGGGCCGGGTGGCCCTCGATGGCACCAAGGTCAAGGCCAATGCCTCCCGTCACAAGGCGATGAGCTATGACCGGATGTGCGAGGCGGAGCCGGCCCTGCAAACCCAGGTCGAGCAGATCATGCGGGAGGCCGAACGCGTCGATATCGACGAGGACCAGGCCCACGGCCCGGACAATCGTGGCGGTGACCTGCAGGGCGAATTGGCCCGCCGTGAGAGCCGGCTGGCCAAGATCCGCAAGGCCAAGGCCGACCTGGAACAACACGCCAAAGACCAGGCCGCGGACAAGGCCCGGGCAAGGGCGCAAAACGCCGGCCATGATGACGACGCGGCCGCGCGGGCCGCCGAGCAGGCAGCACAGTGCGCGACCGTCAAGCCCAAGGCGCAGCGCAACTTCACCGACCCTGACGCCCAGATCATGAAGACCGCCGACGGCAGCTTCCACTACTGTTACAACGCGCAGGCCGTCGTCGATGAAGAACATCAGGTGATCGTTGCGACCGACTTCGCCGAATCCGGCGCCGACAACCCCGCATTCGGCGAGCTGCTCGCCCAGACCATCACCAACACCGCGACCACACCGCGTCAGACGCTCGCCGACGCCGGCTACTTCAGTGAGAACAACATCGACGCCGCCCACAAGGCGGGCACCGATCCGCTGATCGCGACCGGCCGGCTCGCCCACGGCGAGCAGGTTCCCGACGCGCCACGGGGACGGACACCGAAAAATGCGACACCAAAGGCGCGGATGGCCCGCAAACTTCGCACCAAGAAGGGCAAGGCCGCATATTCGCGGCGCAAGGTGATCGTCGAGCCGGTGTTCGGGCAGATGAAGACCACCCAGGGGGCGAGTCGACTCCTGCTCCGCGGCCACCATCACGCCCGCGCCGAATGGCGCCTGCTCGCCGCCTGCCACAACCTGCGAACCCTCCTACTACAACATTGCAGCGCAGGCTGCGGCCGGCTGAAAGGGTCGTGCGCAGCGAGTTACGGCCACCGATCCGCCATCCCGCGGAATGCGGCCCGCCCGATCACACCACCAGGCCAACAAAACGCCGCCCGATGCCCTCCGTCCAGGACAAATCCACCTGCCGACCCGACAAATCCGTTACCGACCCACGCACCTAGCCGGGGGCAGCAGGAATCAAGATCACTACAAGTCAAGTCCCCACGGAATCAGGGGAACCCCTTCACCCGAGCTGCACGGCGTATTGACGGCAGAGCACCTACGATTGGCCGCTGATCAGCCCGCACCCTACTTTCCCGTGCTGGTGACCGGTGCCGCCGCCTCGGCTCCACCGGCGGCAAGCTCACCCTGGTCCGCAGCACCCACTGTCTTTGACAGGCGAGCACCCAGCCGCTGAAATGCGTCCACCGAGAATGGCTGCATCATACGGCGGTTGACACCAGGGGCGATACGGAGCATGAAATAGCCCAGCCAGGCCTCGGTGCGCACCGGCACGACCGCCAAATCAAACCGTACCGCACGTACGACGGCACGAGCTACGAGGTCCGAGCTCATCGGCGAGACCCTAAACTTCTCGCTAAATTCCTGGAGCTTCTTCGTGAACTGCTTTCCTTGTTCGATCAGGTTCTGATCGACGCCGACTACGATCGCGCGATCAGCGATGTTGGTGTTGATCACACCCGGGCACACGGCGCTGACGCCGATGCCTCTCGGTCCGAGTTCGAGCCGCAAGCACTCGGTCAGCATCTTCACGCCCGCCTTGGACACCGAGTACGGCGCCATCACCGGCGTGGGTGTGAACGCCGCCGCTGACGCGATGTTGACGATGTGGCCACCGCCGCGCTCAACCATCTGGGCGCCGAACACACGACATCCGTGGACGACACCCATTAGGTTCACACCGAGTTGGCGGTCCCAATCCGAGGGACTCAGCTGCAAAAAGTGGCCGCCCACCAAGATACCTGCGTTGTTGACCAATACATCGGTGTAACCGTGATCGGCTAACACATCGCGACCGAACACCGCCCAGGCGTCGGGGTCGGTGACGTCCAACTGCGCCGCCGACGCGCCGAGGCCGTAACCGCGGATCATCGCGGTGGTCGCTTGTGCCGCATCCAGATCGATGTCGGAGACCACGACGTGGGCGCCGAGCTTAGCGAACCTGATCGCTGTCGCCCGGCCAATGCCGCTTCCAGCCCCGGTGACCACCACCAGGCGCGGTCGCAATCGGTTGAACTTCACAGGCTCTCCTTCGTCATGGCCGCGGCTGCGTCCAGAACCGCAACGGCCCTGCTGTATCGGTAGACATCAAGGTTGTAATAGCGGTTCTGCCAGTACATTTCGCCGTGCGTCGACGGCCGAAACGGTGAATCGCCCTGGTTATTAATGTAGTAGGTGTTCGAACCCGCACACGCCGGAGTGAACAGGAAGTTATTCTGTTGGCGCTTCAGGCATTTCCGAAAATACTCGTCGTGGGCTTCCTGACGAATCTCGCAGACCGTTGCACCGCGGCGCTTCGCTTCGGCTATGGCGCGGCTCAGGTGAGCCGATGTCGCTTCGATCATCCACAAGTACGAGCCGAGCACGAATCCGTAGGGCCCGGTGATTGAGAACATGTTCGGAAATCCGGGAACCGAAACACCCTGGTACGACTGGTATCTCTGCTCACTCCAGAACCGCCCGAGATCGACGCCGCCCCGCCCGATGACGGGGAAGGGAGGCACCGCGCCCGCCTCCCACAGCTTGAACCCGGTCGCGCAGATCAACACGTCGATCTCGTGCTCCACGCCGTCCGCCGTCCGTACCCCCTTCTTGGTAATGCACTCGATCGCATCGGTGACCAGGCTGACGTCGTCGCGGTTGAAGGTACGCAAGTAGTCGTTTGACATCGACGGGCGCTTGCAGCCTAACCCGTAGCGTGGGATCAGCTTCTCCCGAACGACCGGGTCATCGATCTGGCGGCGCATCCAGCGGCGGGTAGGAACCTCAAGCATCCGGCGGCTCGCGTTCGTCAGCCACTGTGGACCGACCCACATCCCGGCCATGCCGACCTCGGTTGCGACGGTTCCCACCAGGCGGATACCCGAACGGATTCGCTTACGCCCCAGAACCCACCGGATGGCGGACGTGACCTCCTTGTCAGGTTTTGGGAACACCCATATCGGTGTTCGTTGGAAGACTGTCAAATGTTCGACTTCGTCGACAATGGCCGGGACGACCTGCAGCGCCGTTGCGCCAGTGCCGATGACCGCGACGCGCTTGCCCGCCAGCGCCACGTCATGGTCCCAGAGTGCGGTGTGCATGAGCACACCCCCGAACTCGTCGAGACCCGGGATATCAGGCATCTTCGGGCGTTCGAGGCCACCGACCGCCATGACTACATTTCGGCCGGTAATCTCCTGATCGGCGTCGGTAGTCAATCGCCATAGGCTATTGCGCTCATCGAGCACCGCCGAGGTGATCGTAGTGTTCAGCCGCAACTTTTGAGCTAGGCCGTACTTGTCCACAAGGTCGCTGGCGTAATCGCGAAGCTCGTAACCCGGAGCGAAGATCCGCGACCAATCACCACGCTGCTCGTAGGAAAAGCTGTAGACAAACGAGGGAATATCCACCGCCACACCCGGATAAGTGTTCGCATGCCAGGTGCCGCCCACCTGATCCCACTTGTCGACAATCACGAAGTCGTGAATGCCTCTGCGTTGCAAGGAGATACCAGCACCGATACCGCCGAATCCAGCGCCGACGATCACGACTTCATGGTCTGGAGTGACACGCTCGACAGTCGGTAACTGCTCGATGTCGATCGTTGTACTCAACTTGAACTCATGGCCTTCCTGCTACTTGAGATGACCGACAAGGGCACCGTCGTCGCCGAACAGCTCCTGCCGCCACTGCTGCACCAGCGCGGTCGTGTCGATGTCGTCGGGATGGAAGCCCGGCTTTAGGTACATGCGCAGATCGGCCATCAGCCCCTGCACCAACGGGTCCCGGAACACCGCACGCGTTTGACGCGCCACTTTGATCGGGCGCCATCCCCGCGGATCGGCCAAAATAGACAACAGCACCCCGATCGACACCACCGGGATCGTCAGGATGTACAGCACCGCCATCACCCCGATCCGGAGCCACTCCGGCCCATCGACGGCCCGGTAGACGTCGAACGCCACCGACTTATGTTCCAGCTCTTCCACCGCGTGCCAGTTGAGCAGGTTTCGCACCTCGGGATCGCCAGGAATCTTTTGTATCTCTTCGCCCAGCATGCGCTCAGCCAGTGTCGCGGTGTAGTGCTCGGCCGCCGCCGTGACCGCCAGGGGTACCCGCGCTGGCAGCAGGTTCTCAATTCGCACGATCAACCGGCTCCCGGCGGCTGTCATGCGGGAACATAAACAGCCGGACAATCGGGTAGCCCATCTCGATGAGCTTCTCGTTGAGCCGGCGGTGTTCCTGGCCGTGCACCGACTCCTGGCCAAATGAATCCGGCCACCCGCTTCATCAGTACCGGATCGGTCATCTGATCGGCAAAGCGCCGAACCGACCGGATAAACAACTCCTCACCTGGCGGAAACACGCCGGACAGCAACGCCACAAGGTGGCTGAACACGATATTGCCCTCAACGAAATGGTGGTCCATCGGCTCGGGATCGCCGAACCAAAACCGAATCCGCCGAGCCTTAGGATACGTACTCTCGGCTACTTTTTCGGCTGCTGTTCCGCTTTTCGCAGCCATTGCCTGACTAGCTACCATGGCAATCCCTTTTGTTGTGGATGTTCGCAATCACTTCAGGTAGCCGACGAGTTCTCCGTCGGTGCCGAAGAGTTCCTCTTGCCAGTGCTCCAACAACGCGTTCGTGTCGATGTCGTCAGGATGGAATCCCGGTCGCAGATATTTCGTAAGGTCTGGGATCAAACCCCGGAAGATGGGGCCACGGTACAGCCGATAGGCCTCCCGTATCACCCGTAGCGGCTGACGACGCCCATCCGGGTCGTGCGCCAGCGAGTAAACCAATGTGACGGCTATGAGGAGAAGCAGGGTCGGAATCATCACGGCCATCACACTCCTGCGCATCCGCTCCGTACCTCCCGCCACCGTGCGGAAGACATCGAATGCGACCGATTTGTGCTCAAGTTCCTCCACGGCATGCCAGTTCAGCACGTTCCACACCTGCAACTCGCCCGGAATCGCCTGGATTTCCTCTTCGCCCAGCGTGCGCTCAGCAAGTACGGCGGTGAAGTGTTCTGCAGCTGCTGTTACCGCCAGGGGTAGCCGCGCAGGCAGCCGCTCCTCCAGTCGCTTGACCCAGTCGTTAAACTTCTTCGAATCCCACCAAGCGATCGGGTAACCCATGTCGATGAGTTTCTCGTTCAGCAGGCGGTGTTGCTGTCCGTGGACCGATTCCTGGCCGATGAAGCCCGCCACCCGTTTCTTCAACGTGGGATCGGTGACCTGACCGGAAAATAGACCCAGGTGACCGGACGCGGCGGAGCCACCCGGCGCAGCCGGGTGTTCTTTCTCGCAGTTGTCGGGTTGTGTTGTGGGAGTTGGCCGGTGTCAGGCGACGGGTTCGAGGGTGACGCGATAGCCCAGGGCTGCGAGCTGCGCGACGTGGTTACGGGTCCGGCGTTCGGTGTTGATGCGGGTCGCGTGGTAGTCGGCACCGAGATCGTGGAAACGGGCCGTGGGGTCGTGCAGCAGGTTCCAGATGATGACCAGGATGGATCGGGCAACAGCGACGAGGGCCTTGAGCTTGCCGCGGCGTTTGACGATGCGCCGATAGCGTTCACCGAGGAAGGTGTTGGTCTTGGCAGCGGCTGTCGCGGCTTCGCCGAGAGCACCTTTCAGATATGGGTTGCCTTTGCCCGCCTTGCCCGAACGTTGCACCGGACCGGACTGGATGGTGCGTGGACACAGTTTTGCCCACGACACCAGGTGTCCGGCCGTGGGGAACCGGCTCATGTCGAGCCCGATCTCGGCGAGAATGATCTGCGCGTTCACCGGGCCGACGCCGGGAATCTCATCGAGTCGGTCGATCGTGGTCAACTCGCCGGCTTTGCGCGAAGCGGGGTTTGCTCCGCCGGTGGCGTCCCCACCGTTGACAGGTTCGGGCTCCATTGCAGCCAACAGTTGGTCGATGCGGGTGGTGAGCCTGCCGATCTTGGCGTCCAGCGCGTCGATCTGATCGAGCAGCATCTGGGCAAGTTCGGCGTGGTGATCGTCGAATCTGCCGGTCAGCGCCTCGACCAGAGCGGCTTGCTTGGGTCTCATCTTGCCGCGCGCCAGCCCGGCCAGCCGGCGCGGGTCCCGCTCGCCAGCGATCAGCGCCTTGAGCATGTCGCGCACCGACAGGGTGTCCAGAGTCGAGGCCACCGACGACACCTTGATCAGCGCGTCCTCGAGCAGCTTCTCGATCCGTTGCCAGTACCGGGAACGTTCGCGAGTCATATCGATCCGTAACCGGGTGTAGTCGCGTAACTCGCGGATCGGCGCCGGCGGCACGAAACTTGGCCGCAGCAGACCTTTCTCGGTGAGCTTGGCTAGCCAGACCGCGTCGAGTTTGTCGGTTTTGGGCCGACCGGGCACGTTCTTCACGTCGCGGGCGTTGACCAGCTGCACGTCGAGCCCGGCCGCCTCCAGCAGGTAGTACCAGATCCGCCAGTAATCCGACGTGGACTCCACAGTGACCTTCTCAATCCGCTCGTCAACGAGGTAGTCGGTCAACTCACCGACTGCGCCGGACGTGGCGGCCACGTCCCACACTTTGCTGACCCGCCTGCCCGCGCGGCTGCCCACACGCACGCACACCTTGCCCGAGGCCTTGGCTACATCGATCGCGCACACACGCTCGATCACCAACTCATGCTCGGTGTCAGCAATCTCCTCCGGCTGCTGCTGCTTCAACTCGCTTGCCCTCCATCAACATCGACGCTCTCAACAAGGCGGGCCGCCCGGGGGCCTCGGTTCAGGGAATCGAAATTCTGACCGGCGTGCTCGAAGCAACAGTGCGTGACCCTTCCAGGTCGGGCCCCGGCACCAGGCTCATCAACAGGCTCACAAAACCCAAGTTAACGTCGGCGTCGGCAGGCAACCCGACCCCCATTTTCACGCCTGCGAGGCGTCACCCGAAGGGAAACAGGGGGCTCATCTGAGAATCGACGCACCGACCGAATAAACAACTCCTCCCCTGACGGGAACGCACCCGATAGGTTCGCCACGAAGTGGCTGAACACGATGTCGTCGTTGACGAAGTACTTGCCGTGTGTGCCGCCGTCGCCGCCAAACGGAAAGCTTATCCGTCGGGTCCTCGGATAACGGGATCCAGCGCTCGCTGCGGTCACCGACTTTGCCTCTTGCCTTGCGTGGTCACTCGCCATGAATGCTAGCCCCTTCCTTGAACGTGTGACGTGTAGTTCCAGGTACCAATAGTACTAGGTGTTGGAACCACGCTACTGCGGATCCACGAGGTCGGCAAGCATCCGGCAAGCATCACGAAAAGTGCCCGCGAAACGCCCTCGGTGCATCACGTAAGAATGCCCGCGAAACGGTGATCCCCGCCAGGCATGGAGAGTGGGCTGTCGATGTCGTCTCGTGCCGAGATCACCGCGAAGTTCGCCAAGGCGTATGTGAAGGCGTCGAAGGCGAATAAGGGGCAGATTCTGGATCAGGTGGTGGAGGTCACCGGCTGGTCGCGTGACAATGCTCGGCGCCGGTTGACGGCCGCGGCCCGGCCGCCGGGAGCGGGCCGGCAGGTCGCCAAACGACCTCGCCGGCAGCGCAAGCCGAAGTATTCCTATGACGCGCTGAAGGTGCTGGGCCACTGGAGCGAACGGCGACGTGCAGTGTCGGTTTGTCGTCGTCTGACTCGTCTGGGCGGGAGACTTGATCCCACATGGTGTCGATCATCGGTTGCAGGAAGAGCTGTCCCAGCTGTCGGACCATGATGTCGATGATCTGGGTGGATCCGCTTCGCTCCGCATTTGCGATACCGGCGTCGCGGGCTTTGATGAGCTCCGTTCGGGTCAGCTCTGTCAATCGCTGGAGCAGTTGGCCTTTAGACCCTGCGGGGTCCAGTAGCGCGCGGCGCAGATAGTTGACGACGGCTGGGTTCGATTCGAGCATCTCCTTCACAGCCACGTCACGCGCCGTGGCGACTTGTCTTGGTGTTCCATCAACGGGGACCTGCGCGATCGTCTGCGCGAAGTAGTCGACGACGAGTTGTTCAACGGCGCGGCGGATTCCGTCCTTGGTCTTGAAGTGGTGGACAACCAGCCCGACCGTGACGCCGGCTCTCGAGGCGATATTTCGCATCGACGTGCGGTCCTCCCCGAACTCCGCGAACAGGTCCATCGCGGCGTTGCGAATGCGCGCCTTCGCGGTCAGGTCGTCTGCGCCTGCGCGTGGATCGGCGAACGGTCCCATGCGTCTCCTTCGTTCCGGGCAAGTGTACAGTGAACATCACTTCTTGTACAGATAGGAAGCTTCCTGTACAGTCGTACGGTATCAATTGAAGGACCACATGGTGCAGGGCAGTCTGAACGGCGTTCGCATCGTGTCGCTTGCGGTGAACATCCCGGGCCCGCTCGCGGCGGCACGGCTGGCGCGCTTCGGCGCGTCGGTAACAAAGGTGGAGCCCCCTACCGGAGATCCCTTGGCCGCGGTCGCGCCCGGCTGGTACGCAGAGCTCGCCAGCAAGCAGACGGTCTTGGTTCTGGACCTCAAGGACGCCGGCGACCGCGCCAAGCTGGACGTCGAGCTGACTTCCGCCGATGTGTTGCTCACCGCCATGCGCCCTTCGGCGCTACGCAGGCTCGGGCTCGACGACGCGCATGTCAGGTATCCGGGGCTCTGTCACGTCGAAATCGTGGGCTACGACGGTGACCTCGAGGAGCGTCCTGGCCACGACCTGACCTATCAGGCCACGCACGGCACCCTGCAGCCCCCGTTGATGCCGGCGGTTCCGGTCGTGGACCTCCTGGGTGCCGAACGTGCCGTGTCCGGGGCCCTGTTGGCGCTGCTTGATAGGCCGAATTCCGGTGCCGGCCAACACGTCCGGATCGTACTGGCGGACGCCGCAGCCGACGCCGGCGCAGCCGTGCGGTACGGCGTCGCAGGGCCCGGCGACCCGCTCGGTGGCGCGACTCCGACCTACGGGATCTACGCCAGTGCCGACGGCTATATCGCCCTGGGCGCAATCGAACCGCATTTCCAGAAGCGGACCCTCGAGGTCCTGGGCGCAGCAGATACCCACGAGGATCTCGCACGAGTCTTTGCCGGACAAAGCACGCGCCACTGGGAAGAAGTCGCCGAGACGGTTGACATCCCCATCGTTGGAATTCGTACACCGGAACAAGGAGGAGTGGAACATTGAACGCGCGCGAAGCAGTGATTGTCGGGGCGGTGCGCACGCCGGTGGGTAAACGAGGTGGCGCTTTGAGCCGGTGGCATCCGGCCGACTTGCTCGGTCACACCTTGCGAAACCTGGTGGAGCGCAGTGCGATCGATGCCAAAGACATCGATGACGTCATCGTCGGCTGTGCGATGCAGCATGAGCACCAGTCCGGAAATATCGGGCGGCACGCGGTGCTGGCTGCGGGTCTACCCGAATCGGTGCCGGCGGTCACCATTGATCGCCAATGCGGGTCCGGTCAGCAGGCGGTCAACTTCGCTGCATTCGGCGTCACCGCGGGCATCTACGAGCTGGCGATTGGGTGCGGTGTGGAGTCGATGTCGCAGGTGCCGATGCCTGCGTCGTTCATGCCGGGCGCGCCGCTCGGTCCGCAGTACTCGCCCGTGGAGTTGGCCCGCTACGACGACAACTTGGTGGCGCAAGGGGCGGCGTCGGAGTTGCTGAACTCCAAGTTCGGTATTTCTCGCGAGGAACTCGACGAATTCAGTATCCGAAGCCATGAGCGAGCATTCGCCGCGACCCGGGCGAAAAAGTTTCGCGCGCAGTTGGTGCCGATCACCGTCGATCCGCTGGATCCGTCGGCGGCGCCCGTCAGTGCCGACGAAGGAATCCGTGAGCAGTTGGATCCGGCGAAGATCGCGTCGCTGGAGCCTGTTTTCGCGGCCGACGGCCGCACAACCGCGGCCAATTCTTCCCAGATCAGCGACGGGGCAGCGGCGTTGCTGATCGCCGAGCGTGGCTACGCAGAACGCAGCGGGCTGGTTTCGCGGGCGCGGTTCCTGGCGATGACGGTCGCCGCGGCGGACCCGGTACTGCAGTTCACCGCGGTACTGGACGCCACCCACAGGGCGCTCGAGCGCGCCAACCTGAGTGTCAGCGACATCGACTTGTTCGAGGTCAACGAGGCCTTCGCCGGGGTGCCGCTGATGGTGCAACGCGAGTTCGGCATTCCCGATGACAAGCTCAACGTCAACGGAGGCTCGGTCGCAATCGGGCATCCGCTCGGGTCGACCGGGGCCCGCATGCTCACCGATCTGCTGTGCGAACTCGAGCGCACCGGACAGCGCTACGGCCTGCAGACCATCTGCGAGGCCGGCGGAACCGCCAACACCACCATCATCGAACGAATCTAAGGCACAGACATGGTCAGGGAAATCGTGAAGGGCGTGCCGTCGACGCACGGCGACCACTACCAGCTCAACACCACCAACCTGATCAGACATGCGGCGCGCACCTATCCCGAGCAAGAGGTCGTCTACCGCACCACGGAGGGCGACTGGCAGCGGTACACCTACGCAGACTTGTACGTTCGGGTCAAGCGGGCGGCGAACGCGCTCAGAGGAATAGGGATCGGCCCGGCCGACACAGTCGGAGTGCTCGACTGGAACAGCAAGCGGCACTTTGAGCTCAGCTGGGCCATTCCCGGCATCGCCGCGGTGATGCTGCAGATGAATCTGCGGCTGGCCACCGAAGACCTGAGCTACGTCACTGACCACGCCGAGGCGCAATGGATCCTGGTCGACGAGACACTCCTTCCGGTCGCCGAGGCGTTGGCTCCACACGTGCCGAAGGTCAAGGGCTGGATCGTAATGTCGGATAAGCCGCTCACCGAGATCGACACCACGCTGGAAAACGTCTTTCACCTCGAGGACCTGATGGCCGAGTCCGACACCGAGATCGACTGGCGGGTCATCGACGAAACCTCTGCTTACAGCGCGTGTTACACATCGGGAACGACGGGTCGGCCGAAGGGCGTCTACTACTCGCATCGTGGCAGCTACCTACACGCGATGGCGATGGCAGCAGCGATCAATCTCCGTCGCGAGGACACCGCGATGCTCATCACCCCGATGTTTCACGGCCAGTCGTGGGGGCTTCCGCACACCGCGATGTGGACCGCGGCGAAGGTGATCCTACCCGGCCGCTACCTGGCCGAGAACACGCAAATGCTCGTCGACGTGATGATCGCGGAGAATGTGACCGTCGCGAACGGCGCACCGGCGATTTTCCAGCCGATGCTGGACTACATCAAGACCCTTGCTGTGAAGCCAGATTTCAGCAGGACGAGACTGCTGTCCGGTGCGACCGAGCCGGCGAAGTCGCTGATGCGCGATTTCCACGAGCTCACCGGCGCCGATTTTGTGCAGGGCTACGGTGCGACCGAGACGACGCCGCTGATCACGATGAACATGGGCATCAAACCGTCCCTGCAGGGCACGATCACCGACGACGAGAAATGGGATTTCAAGCGTTTTCAAGGGCTGCCCGCTTCCGGTATCGACATCCGGATCGTCGACGACAACGGCAATGACCTGCCGCACGACGGTAAGAGTGTCGGCGAGGTACTGATGCGTGGGCCCTGGGTCATCGAGCGATACCACCAGCTCGACGACGACGACAACGCCGACCGCTTCCTCGACGGTTACTGGCGCAGCGGCGATGTCGGCACAATCTACCCGAACGGGTATCTCAAGCTCACCGACCGCCTCAAGGACGTAGTCAAGAGCGGCGGTGAATGGATTTCCTCTATCGATATGGAGAACGCCATCGTCGGACATCCGCTGGTGAAGGAGGCCGCGGTTGTGGGGATCAGCCATCCGAAGTGGCAGGAACGTCCGCTGGCCATCGTCGTGCCCGTCGAAGGTGGCGTGCTGACCCGCGATGACATCGTCGGTTGTCTGCAGGGGCAGTTCGCCAAGTGGCAGATGCCCGACGCGGTTCTCTTCGTCGAGGCGTTGCCGCGCACCAGTGTCGGCAAATTGGACAAGAAGATCCTGCGGGCCGAACACGCCGACGTTTACCGGGATGCGGTCACGTGAACAAACAAATTTTGCGATCGACTCGCGACGGTGCGGTGGCCCTGCTGGAGATCAATCGCCCGAAGTCGAAGAACAGCCTCAACGACGAGCTGTTGGGCGCGATGGGGGCCGAGCTGGCGGCGTTGCGGTCCGACACGGCCGTGTTGGCCGTGGTCATCGCGGGCGCCCACGGCATGTTCTGCGCCGGCGCCGACATCACGGCGTTCGACGAGATCCGGGCCCGGCCACTGGTCACCGGAGAGTCCAATGAGAGCTTCTGGTCGATACTGGCTGCGTTTCCGAAGCCGGTCATCGCCGCGGTCGAGACATACGCACTCGGGGGCGGCTGTGAGCTGGCGTTGGCCTGCGACATTGTCATCGCCGGCGAGTCGGGCCAATTCGGACTTCCCGAGGTGAAGATCGGCGCAATCCCTGGCGCTGGCGGAACTCAACGCCTCATTCGGGCGATCGGCAAATCCAAGGCTATGGCAATGCTTTTGACGGGCGATTCCATCAAGGCCCAGGAGGCGTGCGATGCAGGGTTGGTAGCCGAAGTCGTCGCCGACGGCGAGGCCGTGCCACGGGCGCTGGCGATGGCGCAACGGATCGCGACGAACTCCCCGCTAGCGGTGGCGCTGGCCAAGGATGCCGCTGTGCACGCGTTTCAGACATCACTGACGCAGGGACTCGAACACGAGAAACGGAATTTCTACGTGGCGGTGCATTCCGCCGACAGTCACGAGGGCCAGGCGGCATTCCTCGCCAAGCGCGCGCCCCAGTTCACCGGAAAGTAGGTAAAGCATGCCCGGACTCTTATTCCCGGACTACGTCGTTCCGTGGGAGACCGAGGATCAAAAACTCCTGCGCAAGCACGCCGCCGAGTTCTTCCGCAAGGAAGCGACTCCCAACCAAGCCAGGTGGGCGAAACAGCAGAAGGTGGACCGAGAATTTTGGAACAAAGCCGGCGCTGCCGGGCTTTTGGGCCTCGACCTGCCCGAGCAATACGGCGGTGGTGGCGGCAGTTTCGGTCACGAGGCGGTGGTGATGCAGGAGCGCGCCTACGCGCACGACACCGCGTTCGGTTTCTCCGTGCATTCGACGCTGGCTTCCCACTACATCGCCGAGTATGCCTCCGAGGAGCAGAAGAAGCGCTGGATCCCGAAGATGGTCAGCGGGGAGATGGTGATCGCCGTCGCGATGACCGAACCGGGCACCGGGTCAGACCTGCAGTCGATTCGCACCACCGCGGTTCGCGACGGCGACGAGTACGTCATCAACGGCTCGAAGACCTTCATCTCCAACGGTTCCCACTGCGACCTGGTGGTGATCGTGGCCAAAACTGAGTCCGGACTGTCGCTGATGGTGGCCGAAACCGAAGGGCTGGCGGGTTTCCAGCGCGGCCGGGTTCTGGAGAAGGTCGGCCAGCACGGCCAGGACACCCGGGAGCTTGCGTTCACCGACATGCGGGTGCCGGCCGCAAACCTGCTCGGCGGCGTTGAGGGCAAGGGCTTCGCCCAGTTGATGGAGCAACTTCCGCGCGAGCGGTTGACCATCGGGGTCGAGGCGATCGCGATGGCGGAGGCGGCGGTAGTAGAGACGATCCGTTATGTCAAGGAGCGCACCGCGTTCGGCAAGCCCCTCCTCGCCTTCCAGAACACCAAGTTCGTGCTGGCCGAATGCAAGGCGGAGGTGCTGGCCGGCAAGGCGCTGATCGACTACTGCACCGGCCGGTACCTCGACGGAAAACTCGATGCCGCAACCGCATCGATAGCCAAGATGTGGGGATCTGACAAACAAGTAGAGGTCACTGACAAGTGCCTGCAGCTTTTCGGTGGATACGGCTACATGATGGAATACCCGATCGCGCAGATGTATGCGGCGGCTCGGGTGCAGAAGATCTACGGCGGCACCAACGAGATCATGAAGGTGCTGATCGCGCGAAGCCTGTAGACAGACACACAAAAGGAGCAGCCGAATGGACATCGCAGCTAGCAGCGCGGTCGTCACCGGTGGCGCGTCCGGGCTCGGTTTGGCGACGGTGGAGACGCTGGCGCGGTCCGGAGCGCGGGTGGTCGCCGTCGACCTGCCCAATGCAAACACGGACGCGCTAAGCCTCCTCGGCGACACCGTCCGGTTCGCGCCCGCCGACGTCACCGACGAGGATGCAGTGACCAGGGCCATCGAGATCGCCAACGCGGACAAGACATTGCGTATCATCGTCAACTGCGCCGGCGTCAGCGATGGCACCAAGACCGTCAGCAAGAAGGGCCCTTTCCCGCTCGACGCGTTCGAGAAAGTAATCAAGATCAACCTGATCGGGACCTTCAACGTCGTGCGCCTGGGCGCATACGCAATGTCGCAGAACGACCCCGTCGGCGGCGAGCGTGGCGTGATCGTCAACACTTCCTCCGGCGCGGCCTTCGACGGCCAGATCGGGCAGGCGGCCTACTCCGCTTCCAAGGGAGGTGTGATGGCGGCGACGCTGCCGATCGCGCGTGATCTGTCGTCGTACTTGATCCGGGTCAACACGATCGCTCCGGGGCTGTTCGAAACCCCGCTTCTCAACTCACTTCCAGAGGCTGCGCTAACCGCTCTCAAGGCGCTGACGTTGCACCCAAACCGACTCGGTGATCCTGCCGAGTACGCACACCTGGTCGTAGCCATCGTTGAGAATCCGATGCTCAACGGCGAGACGATCCGTCTCGATGGCGCAGTACGGATGCCTCCGAGGTGATGTCCGGCCGTCAGAGTTGCTGATTGGATCCCACAACTCCAGGAGAGAATCAACGTGCAGGACAGTGTCCGCGTCGTCGTCGACCATGTGAACGAACACGGAAAATCGCGGCTGAGCGAGCGGCGGGTGGTGGCATCGGTGGGCCAGGCACTGCGTTGCAAGATGCGCAACGAGCGTGAACGCAGTTTCGTCTTCGTCACTCCGAGTCGGAGTCGGAGAGAGAGAGGCTTAGTCACGTTAGCCAACAGTCGACGAGTTCCTGAGCCCACGGGTATCGCCCGTTAGCCCTTTCAACGCCTGGAACAGCCGTTGTTGGCGTGTCCCTCCATCAAAACTCTCTGATGAACCGGCATCATTCTTGCTGACTGAATAGTTGATCAGATGATGTTTCTTCACTTTAGGTGAAGTCGAGGAGGCGTGGGTTGGCTCTGGCTGTGGTCCGCGATCTGCGGGAACATCGAGTACCGGCGAGCGAGGAGGAGCTTGCCGACTTCGAGACCGATGTGTTGGCCGGGTTCGTGCTGGCACGGGCGTCGGCCGGATTGGTCGACAGCACGATCCGCAACGACATCAACCACCTCGAGCTGATCCACGACTGGTTCGGCCGGCCGCTGTGGGAGATGCGGCCCGCCGATGTCGACGTCTATTTCGGCAAGGTGCTGCGCGACGCCAACCCCTCGACTCGCACCGGGCGGGCGGCGGCACTGACCGTGTACTTCCAGTTCTTGGAGCTTCGGCACAAGATCGACCTGCACAACATGACAGGTCGGGTCGTCGAGTGCCCGCTGGACGAGATCAACCGGCCGCGAGCCTCGGTCGATCCGCAGCTGCGTATCCCTCCGACCGCCGACGAGGTGGAGCAGCTGTTCGCCGGGTGGCGCCAGGAACTGGCTGGATTCAATCGGTCGTTGCAACACCTCGATTCCTCGGAGGTGTGTGGTGGCGTATGGGAAGCGGCAGTTGGAGGTTCGTGCGTATCGGGGGCAGATGCCCTCCCCGGGGCGGCCGTCGGTGGCCTGGCGGCAGGACAGGGTCCGGTTCTGGGCGGGGATCGCTGCCGGAGCGATGACCGAGGACGCCGCTACCGAAGCGGGCGTGTCTTCGCCGGTCGGGTTCCGCTGGTTCCGCCATGCTGGCGGCGTGAATCCACGCTTGCCAGAAACTGTTTCGGGCTGCTACCTATCCTCGAATGAGCGCGAAGACATCGCTTTATGGCGTGCCCATGGTGCCGGAGTGCGCGAGATAGCCAGGAGGCTGCGCAGGGCGCCGTCGACCATCTCGCGTGAGCTGCGCCGTAACGCCTCGACGCGCACGTATCGGCTCGACTACAAGGCCTCGGTCGCGCAGTGGCATGCCGAAAGGCGGGCGAGGCGCCCGAAGACGGCCAAGCTGGTCGGCAACGACCGGCTGCGCCAGTACGTCCAGGACAAGCTCTCCGGTGTCGTTCGTGGCGCTTACGGGCAGATCATGGCTGGTCCGGCCGCGACGCCGTGGAAGGGACGCAACAAGCCGCACCGAGGGGATCGGGCCTGGGTGACAGCATGGAGTCCTGAGCAGATCGCCCATCGGATCAAGCTTGACTTCCCTGATGATGAATCCATGCGGATCAGCCACGAGGCCATCTACCAAGCGCTCTACGTGCAAAGCCGCGGTGCGCTCAAGCGGGACTTAATCACCTGCCTGCGCCGGGGTCGGGCATTGCGGGTGCCGCGGGCACGGTCTCGGCAGAAAGCGTGGGCGCACGTCACGCCGGAGACGTTGATCAGCGCTCGGCCGCCGGAGGTCGCTGATCGCGCGGTCCCGGGACACTGGGAGGGAGATCTGCTGATCGGGTTGCAGCGCAGCGCGATCGGCACGCTGGTCGAGCGCAGCAGTCGGTTCACGATGTTGATCCATCTTCCGCGGGAGGCCGGATACGGGCTGATTCCGCGGACCAAGAACGGGCCGGCTCTGGCCGGCTACGGCGCCCTCACGATGGCCAACGCCCTAGCGCAGACGATCACCTCGCTGCCCGAGGAACTGCGCCGGTCGCTGACCTGGGACCGGGGAAAGGAACTGTCGGCGCATGCCCAGTTCTCGATCGCCTCCGGGGTCAAGGTGTACTTCGCCGACCCGAAGAGTCCGTGGCAGCGTGGCACGAATGAGAACACCAATGGCCTGTTGCGCCAATGCTTTCCGAAGGGCACCGACCTATCCCGGTGGAACGCCGACGACATCGCGGCGATCGCTCACACCCTCAACACCCGACCACGCAAGACCCTCGGATGGCGCACCCCGGCCGAAGCGTTCAACGAACACCTACACTCACTTCAGCAAGCCGGTGTTGCAACGACCGATTGAATCCAGCCTGGTCACCTGCCGCAAGTTCGCCCCGGCCGCCCGCAACTACGCGGTCGCCCGGCTGGCGGCCGACGTGGGACTGCGCATCAACGAGGCGCGGATGCTCGACCTCGACGATGTGCGGTGGGAGCTGGGGCGGTTCGGCAAGCTGAACGTCCGTCACGGCAAGGGATCACGCCGCAAAGGCCCCAAACCGCGACTGGTGCCGCTGATCAACGGCGCCGACCGCAGCCTGAGATGGTTCATCGAAGACGTGCTTGGACTGTTCGATATCGACCCGAATAGCCATGCCGCGCCACTGTTTCCGTCCGAACGCAAGAACATCGACGGGACGTGCATGCGCGCGACAGCTGACGTCTATCGCCGATCGTTGGCGGAGGCGGCGGACCGGCATCTGCCTGCGTGGTCGGGGAAGCTGACCCCGCATGTGCTGCGGCACTTCTGCGCGTCCCAGCTTTACCTCGGCGGAATGAACCTGTTCGCCATCCAGGAATTATGTGGTCACGCCTGGACGGCCACGACGGCTCGATATATCCACGTCCACGCCACCCACGTCGAAGATGCCTGGGTCACAGCACAACGTAACAACACGAAGTAACTGCACCTACGAACTTAAGGATTGGCTCAATGAAGTGGAATCTACGCCTGACCGCGGCCAACCGCGGCATTTGGAAGGCCAGCGAACTCCAACGGATGCTGGCCGAGCGCGGCCTGGTGATCAGCGCCGGCAAGATGTCGGGCTTGTGGTCGGGCAACCCCAACGCCATCAAGCTCCACGATCTCGATGTATTCTGCGCCGTGCTCGACTGCGCCATCGACGAACTGCTGATCCCCGAGCCCGAAACCGTGGCCGCACCCACGCCGAAGGGTAGCGAGGAGGCCGCCGCTGCGGCCGGTGAGGCACGTCCCGTCACCCCGCGCGCTCGGACGGGAAGGTCGCTGCCGCCGCGATGAATTGCCTGCAATGCGGAGCCGAACTGCCAGCCAACGGTCGCCGCGACCAAAAATACTGCGGCAGAAGCTGTTCAAAAAAAGCGCACTACTATCGCGGAAAGGCGGGACTGCCTGCTCGCCCGCCCCGGCGGCATCCAGCCTTGGAATCCGACGACCCCGTGCTCGTGGCCGCTGCGGTATACGCCCGGGAACGCGCTGCCGCCCACGATTGGTGCGGTGAGACCACAAACCGATGCCTCGACGCCCTGGTCACCCTTCTGGCCGGTCGGCCCCCCGGTGATCGCGTGCCGCTCAAAGAGGTTCGAACACGGCCGCATCGGCTCGCGTCCCGTCGCAGGCTTGTCGAAATCCTCTCCCACTTCGACCTGCTGACAGACGACACCGAACCTCCGATCCGTGCCTGGATCGACCGCGTCACCGCGGAACTTCCGCCAGGGTTCGCCGAGCCGTCGCACCACTGGCTCCTTACCCTGTTGGTCGGCGGCGCACGTGCTCGCCCACGATCGCCCAGGACCCTCTACAGCTACTTCGGCGCGGTCAGGCCCCTTCTCGCGCACTGGTCCACCTCCTACGACCATCTCAGGGAGGTCACCAGGGCCGACGTCGACGCGACGCTGCGGCCGTTTCAGGGAAACCAGTGCCACAATCTGATCAAGGCGCTGCGGTCGCTGTTCCGGCACGCCAAGAAGAATGGTCTGGTCTTCAGCAACCCAACAGCGGGTTTGAAGAGCCAACCAGTAGACCAAGACCTCGTGCCCATCACCGATGATGAGGTGCGCTCGATCGAACAGCTCGCGAGCGAACCGCGTGCACGCCTAGTTGTGGCATTGAGCGTCGAACATGCCTGCCGCACAAGCGTTATACGCAAACTGGTGCTCGACGACATTGACCTGCCGAACCGGCGGATCACCCTTGCTGGACAACCAACGGCTCGGCGAGCTCACCCACAGAGCGCTGATCACATGGCTCGACCACCGCCGGGACAGATGGCCCCACACTCCGAACCGGCACGTTCTACTCACGACGAAAACTGCATTGCGCACAACGCCGGTGAGTCAAACATCGGTGAAACAATCGTTGAGCGACAATGGGTTCACGATCGAACGCATCCGTGCCGACCGAATCCTTCACGAAGCGCTGACCGCAGGCCCCGACCTGCTGCATCTGTCTCTCTCGTTTTCGGCATCTCCCACAACACCGCGCGGCGCTACACCACCGCGAGGGAGTATCCGAAATTCGGTGTAAGTGGCCCGACACGCCGGGTGTGAGCCTGGCGGGGAAGGTCCACGATGACCGAAACGATGAGGGCTGTGACAGCAACAGCCGATGTCCACGATGATGAAGTGATGGTCAGCTCTCCGACACCGGAGGAGCTGGCGACGGCCCGCGAGCTGGTGCGGGCGGCCCAGGCCCGCGGGGTGTCGTTCGCCGATACCGCTGACGGGGTGCTTAAGGCGCTGACCAAGACGGTGGTCGAGACCGCGCTGGAAGAGGAGCTCGCCGATCACCTCGGCTATGACAAGCACGATCCGGCCGGGCGGGGGGCGCCGAATTCACGCAACGGCACCCGCACCAAAACCGTGTTGACCGACACGGTCGGACCGGTCGAGATCGCCGTGCCCCGCGACCGCGGCGGCAGCTTCGAGCCCCAGATCGTCAAGAAAGCATCAACACCGGTTGACCCGGGTCGATGAGATCGTGTTGTCGTTGTATGCCAAGGGATTGACCACCGGGGAGATCGCCGCCCACTTCGACGAGCTCTACGACGCCAAGATCTCCCCGGACACCATCAGCAGGATCACCGACAAGGTCCTGGCCGACATGGCGGAGTGGACCGCGCGGCCGCTCCGTCTACGCCGCAATCTTCATCGACGCGCTGAGCGTGAAAGTGCGCGACGGTCAGGTCGCCAACCGACCGTTCTACGCCGCGATCGGGGTCGATCTGGCCGGGCACAAGGACGTGCTCGGACTGTGGGCCGGCGACGGCGCCGGGGAATCAGCCAAGTTCTGGTTCGCCGTATTGACCGACCTGCGCAACAGAGGCGTCACCGACACGTTCTTCTTGATCTGCGACGGACTTAAGGGGCTGCCCGACGTTGTCGGTGAGGTGTGGCCGGCCACCATCGTGCAGGCCTGCACCGTGCATCTGATCCGCAACAGCTTCCGCTACGTACCGCGCCAGCACTGGGACGCCCTGCGCCGCGATCTCAAACCGATCTACACCGCCCCGACAGCGGCGGCCGCAGAAGCGGCGCTCGAGGCGCTCGCCGACCGCTGGGGCAGCCGATATCCGGCCCTGATCCGACTGTGGCAGTCGTGTTGGAATGAGTTCATCCCGTTCCTGGATTACGACACCGAGATTCGGCGGGTTCTGTGTAGCACCAACGCAATTGTTATCTGGAGTCCTCCGGGCGGTGTCCTTGATGTCCGACACGAGGCGTTCAGATCCCAGGTTCTGCGTGGTGGACGTGATTATCTGCAGTCGTCCAGGAGGCAAGAACCTGCGGAGGGACGATGCAGATTGCGGTCAAGTCCAGGGACGTGGTGTACGACGTCGTCGTGTGATTCTTCGACTTGGTGGTTTAGGCGGTCAGTGCCGCCGGGGTGTCCTCCTGTTCTGTTGATGGCGTGTGGTCGGCGCGGGATTTGCTGAGGACGTCGAGGCCGAGGTAGCGGCGGGATTCGGCCCATTCGTCGTGTTGTTCGGCCAGCACCGCGCCGACGAGGCGGATTAGGGCGTTGCGGTCGGGGAAGATTCCGACGACGTCGGTGCGCCGGCGGATTTCCTTGTTGAGTCGTTCTTTTATCCGGCCCTCGGGGGCGGGTCAACCCGTCGGGGTGGGATGTTCATCGATCGAGGCGCTGGAGGTGGTCGGTAAGGGCGTGGGCGACGCGGTCGTGGCGGGCGGCTTCGTCGGTCCAGCCGCGGCACTCGGCGTCGGTTCTGAGGGCCTGGACGTCGGCGAGTTGGTCGGTGAGCGTGTCGCGGAATTCGGGGGCGGTGACGTAGTTGTCGCAGGTTTCGCAGATGTTGGCATAAGGGCACGCGCCCGCGGATTCGTGGCGAGCGCAGTATCCGTGTGCAACGCGGGTTTTCAGCATTTCACTGTGCAGCCAGCCGACCTTGTCGGGCAGGATCGGTTTGCCGACCGGGGTGAGGGTGAACTGGCGGCGCATCTTGCCCATCGCTTCGTCGTAGGCCGCGCGCAGGGTGGGCGAGGCCAGGGTGGCGTAGCGGATCGTCATTTGTGGAGTGACGTGCCCGAGTAAGGACATCAAGGCCTGCAGACTCATCCCGGCGTTGGCGAGTTCGGTGGCCCAGGTGTGGCGCAACTGATGTGGAGTGACCATCAGGACGCCGCCGTCGGGACGGTGCAACCCGGCGGATTCAGCGGCGGTGAGCAGCCCGTTGCGCAGCCGGGTGTAGCCCAGGCGGCGTCCGTGCCGGGTGAACAGAAAGTCGGTGAGCACGCCGGTGCGTGGGTGCGGCAGCGGCCGGTGCGTGCCGCGGAGGGCGACCCACTCGTCGAGCGCGGCGAGGGTCGCGGCGGAGAGCGGGACCATGCGTTCGGTGGCGAGCTTGCCCAGTGGCACCTTCAGCCAGGTTCCGGCCGGTCCGTAGTCGATGATGCTGCCCAGTTCGAGGTCGAGCAGTTCCCCCGCCCGCAGGCCGGCACCACGCAGCACGGTCAGGCCGATGCGGGCGAACGGATCCTGCAGGTGGGCAACGGCGTTCATCACTGCCGCGTCCACATCGGGTGCTAGCGCGCGTGGCAACGGCTGGTCGAGTTTGGGGACGTCGGCGGCGAATACCAACCGCCGTGGTGGGGCCTGCGCCCAGCCCCAGGCGGTGATGTCGTCGAGCAGGTTGCGCAGACTGAGCACTGCCGACTGGGCCACCGCGGCCGAGACGGTGCGCCCGGCGCCCGCGGCGGCGCGCTGACCACGCCAGCCCCGGGTGCGATTCCATTTCAGGTAGCCCTCGATGCAGCTCCGGTCGAGTTCACGCAGGCTGATGACGTCGGGATGGTGAGCGGTGAGGTATTCGGCGAAGGGCAGCAGGTCGTTGATCAGCGACTCGACCGATTTGGGCCGCAGCACCGCCGCGCGCACGCCGATGTAGCGCAGCAACGTCTGACGGATCGGGTCGGGCATCTCCACCTCGGTGAAGCGCTGCTCGAGGCTACGGGCCCACCGCCGGCGTTTCGGCGCGGTGTCGATGACCGCGGTCTCGAACAACAGCTGCCGCAGGCTGGCCAGCCGCCCCCTGTATGCCCGCCGCGACGATGGCGGCACCACGGTACGTGACAGCGCGGCGTCGAAGTCGTCGAGCGCGTCGCCGGTCAGGTCGGCGACCATTCCGCCGTGGTGTGCCAGCACTACCGCCAGACATTCGCCGAGGACCGTCTCGACCCAGGAACTCCTCCAGCCCAACCGAATTCCCGCATTCCGCAACGCGGCGAATCCGCTCGGATCCCGGTCCTCCACTGCGCGGCCCAGCCCGGTCAACTGTTTGACCGCGGCCAGCTCGACGTCCAGCCGTAACCGGCCGGTGCCGATCGTGTGACAGATCAGCGGCCACGCCCCGGTGTCCCGTATCTCGGCGATCCGCTCGGCTGCCGGCAGCGTCATCCAGGCGTGCAGGTCGCGGTGGCGTGCGGTGAAGTCGCGAGCGATCCGAATCCGGTCGCGTACCGCCCGCCCGCTCAAACCCAGGGTGGCGACGTGGTCGAGATAATCCGCCACCACCTCGTCGGCGCCTACGGGTTGGCCGACCAACACCGTGGTCACTGCCGGGCTCCGGCCAACGTCGCACGAGCAGCACCGTATTCGGCGGCGAGCTGCTCGATCGACAAATGCACGTAGCGGGCCGTGGTCTCCGGCGAGACATGCCCCATCAACGCCCGCAACGCCAGCAGATCGATTCCGGCCGCCGACAATTCGGTGCCGTAGGTATGCCGTAAACGGTGCGGGCGGACTCTTGTGGCGCCAGAGGTCTCCCGGTGCCGACGGAACAGGCTGCGCAGCCCGGCCTCGCTGACCGGTGCACCGGTCGTCGGGCCGCGCAGCACTACGAAGCACTGCGGCGTCGCCAACCCGGCGGCCGCTCCCATCGCAGGTAGGCGGCGAGCTCGGTGAAGAACGCCGCATCGACCGGGACATGACGTTCCTTGCCGCCCTTGCCGATCACCCGAAGCCGGCGCCGGCCCATATCGACGTCGGCGAGCAGCAGGCCACGCGCCTCGGCCGAACGCAGCCCTCCGAGTAGCATCACCAGCACCATCGCCCGGTCCCGGTGCGTTGCCAGTGTCGCCAGGAACGCGTCGACATCGTTGGTGGACAACGATTCCGGAAGACGCTGCGGCTGACGCACCAACCTACCGCCACTGCGTGCACGCCGGGACCCAGATGACCGAGCAACCCCCGCTGCGACTGGCGCAGCCCCTGTCCCGCCGCGGCGACGGCACCGGATTGTCGGTGCAGACACCGGTCATCACCAGATACTCGAATAACGCGCGCACTGCCGCGACCCGGCGGCTCACCGTCGAAGCTGCCGGCGGGGTCGACGAGCGGTGACCGCCGGTGGGCTGGTCCGTTCGGCGGACGCCTTGCCAGTCGATCCAGTCGAACACCAACGGCGCATCGACCGCGGCGAGCCCGACCGCTTGCTGGACGAGGAACCGGCTCAAATTGGCGACGTCGAATGCGTAGGCCCGCACCGTGGCCGCGCTGAACCCCCGTCCCGCCAAATGGTTGAGAAACGCGTTCACCGCGTCCTGCCCGTCCCAGTCGCCCTCCAGGACATATCCGCTGTCGCTCTTGAGTACCCGCATCGCCGCTCCGCCTTCCCCCACCGAGATGCAGACAGCATCCATCCGTGCTCAGCGCTTGTGCGTGAACCTCACGCTGCAGCCCGAACCGTGTCCCCGGAGAGCCGGTTAACGGATAGTGGGTTGGTTGACCAGATCTTTTTCCAGTGGGCCACCGGGAAGTCGGTGAAGGCGGTGATGTCGGCGCGGGCTCGCGCAACATGGTTTCGACCTTGGGGAACTGGCGCCGAGCATGCCGGCGATGGTG